>JBFWLD010000060.1:0-9950 GCA_050252315.1 Bdellovibrionales bacterium | reverse complement strand
ATTAGGAACGTCGCAAGTGTCCTTTACTCTTACCTGCTCTTGTAGCCAAGGACAACTCTTTTTTTACCTTATTTTAGAATTGCCTTAGGGGTGTGACATCCTTGTTCTTTTCAGTTAATTTCATCCTCCCCATCAACGCTACGGACCGGCGGATAAACCAATATTTTATCGACTCTTCGGCCATCCATATCCACAACTTCGAACCGGGCATCCCCCCAATAAAAATGGTCGCCTGCCGCTGGAATACGCCCTAATTTGTCGATCATAAACCCGGCGATCGTATGGAACTCGCCACTGTCGCGCAGGTTCTTGACTTCAATAATCGTTTCCACTTCGTCGATCGGAGTCATGCCGTCGATCAGCCAACTTCCATCCGCACGGCGAACCGGTTTGTCTTCGCTATCTTGTCCGGTTTCAGGCAAAACGCCGGTAATGGATTCCAAAATATCTTTGGCTGTGACCATGCCTTCGATGCTGCCGTACTCGTCAAAGATAATCGCCAAGGTCTGGCCGGACTGTTTGAACATATCCAGAAGGCGTAAAACCGACGTCGTGTCCGGCACCAAAAGCGGTTGGCGCATCATCGTTTGGATGTCGAGCGTTTTGCCCTCCAGCACCGCGTTCAAAAGATCCTTGGCATAGACAACGCCGACGACCTCCTCCATATCGCCGCGCGCGACCGGAAGGCGGCTGTAGCCGCTGGCGCAAATCTCCTTGACGTTTTCCTCCAGATTATCCTCGATCCCCAGCCACACCATGTCGATCCGCGGAGTCATGATCGTTCGAACCGTCCAATCCGCAAGGCGCATCACGCCTTCCAGCATTTCTTTTTCCGCCGGTTTGAAAATGCCACGGCGGGTACCTTCGGCGATCAGGTCTTTGATCTCATCTTCCGTGACCAGATCGTCTTTAGGTTTGTTCAAATCAAAAAGATTTAAAAGGGCCTCGGTCGAAACCTTAAGCACCCAGACGATCGGCGCGGCAATGGTGGCAATCGACTGCATAAAACCAGCGACATGAATGGCGATCGGTTCGGCATAGGAAAGCCCCAGACGCTTGGGAACCAATTCCCCGACAATCAAGGAAAGATAGGTGACAATCCCGACCGCCAAGGTAAAGGCGAGCCCGTCGCTATAGGGAGCAAGCGCCGGATACTGATGCAGATACTCGGCCAAAGGATGCGCTAAGGCTTCGCCCGAATAAGCGCCCGCGATAATCGTGTTCAGGGTAATACCGATCTGGACGATCGACAGAAAGGCGCTGGGGTCTTCGGCCAAGGCCAAGGCTCGACGCGCGCCCTTGTTTTTCGTGTCCTCGGCAATCTGGCGCAGCCTGCCCCGACGAGCTGAAACAATGGCCAATTCGGCCATCGCAAAAAAACCGTTAAACAACAGAAGGAGAAGGATAATCAAAAAATCGGTCAACACGGGCGAGCCAGTCTTCTGTCGTTACAGGGAGAGTTGTTTTAAGCAGATTCCTCCTCTAATCTAACGGCTTGAGCGAAGGAGTGCAACAACGTGTCAGAAGCCGCTAAACAACGTTTTTTCCGTCTGGTCGAAAAGACCAAATCCGCCGATTTGACGCAGGGACAAAAGGCCCTCACCGAAGCTTTGCGGGCAACGCCGAAAGATCCCAATATCCTGCATTTGGCCGCTCAATTCGCCGAGAGGATGCAGGATGGCGAACGTGCGTTGCTGCTTTACCGGCGTGCACTGGGGGTTGTGCCGCACTGGTTCGAGGCCTCCATGAACCTCGCCCGCGTCGTGGCCGCCAAAGGCGACCGTGACGAGGCCATCCGCATTCTGGAAGACCTTGCCCCCCATCACCCGCAGCGCCACGAAATCCCCCTCGCTCTGGCAGGACTGCATCAGGCGCGCGGCGATGTGGCGACGGCAGTTCGTATTTGGGGTGAGCTTTTGTTCCACCGCCCCGAAGACATGACTCTTTTAGGAAACTACCATTTCGGCCTGCGTCAATTATGCGACTGGGGCCATCCTTTGCCGGAACGCGCCGCTTTCGGGCCGCGTCTGACTGCCGTTTTTTACGATGACCCGCAAAAGCAAAAAGAAACGGCAGTCGCTTTTTGCAAAGAAAAATTCAAAGCTATACGCCCTTTGCCGGAAGTTTATCCCTATCTTCATGAAAGAACACGCGTTGGTTATATATCTTCGGATTTTCATGCGCATGCGACCTCGTGGCTGATGGCCGAACTTTTCGAGTTGCAGGATCGCAGCAAGTTTGAGGTTTTCGTTTATTCATACGGGATTGAGGATCACTCGCCTATTCGGCAAAGGTTGCGCGACGAAGCCGATCATTTCATCGAACTCAATAAGCTGACCGCCGAGCAATCCGCGCAAAAAATACGCGACGACGAAATCGACATCCTGATCGACCTGAAAGGTCACACGCACGGCGCACATTTGGATATTCTGGCCTATCGTCCGGCCCCGTGCCAACTGCACTGGCTTGGGTTCCCGGCCACGACCGGCGCGGATTTTATCGACGGGTTTATCGCCGATCCGATTACGATCCCGACCGGTGCGGAATCCTTTTTTACCGAAAAAGTATGGCGCATGCCGCACTGCTATCAAATCAACGATCGCAGCAAAGAAATTGCGGAACCGTTGAGCAAAACAGCCTATGGGCTTCCCGCCGAGGCGCTGGTTTTGGCGAGCTTTAACCAGACCTACAAAATCACGCCGGAAATGTTCGACGTGTGGTGCGATCTTTTGCGCGAGGTTCCTGACAGCGTGCTGTGGCTCTATGCGTCCAACCCTCAGGCTCCGGAGCATCTGCGGCGCGAGGCAGAAAAGCGTGGTGTCGATCCTGCGCGGCTCGTCTTTGCCGAGCCGACCACCCTGCCCGAACATCTGGCCCGGTATCATGTTGTGGACATTGCGCTGGACACTTTCCCCGTGGGAGGCCACACCACCACCAGCGACGCGCTGTGGGTCGGGGCTCCGGTCGTCACTTTGCAAGGAAAGAGCTTTGTCAGCCGCGTCGCCGCCAGCGCCATCAGCGCCGCCAATTTAGGGTATCTCGTGACCGACACAGCCGAGGCTTACAAGAAGCTGGTTCTGGAACTGGCCCGCGATGCCGACAAAAGAACGGAAATACGCGACAAACTACGCCGCAAGCATGCGACCTTGCCGCTGTTCGACACGCCGTTATTCGTCAATGCGTTCGAGGCGTTATTGCTGAAGATGCTTTAAAAGACCTTGCGCAGCCCATGCGCCGGTGCTGAAGCAGCCTTGCATCAGGTAGCCGCCGGTCGGGGCTTCCCAATCCATCATTTCACCGGCGACAAAGACCCCCGGCTTGGCGCGAAGCATGAAATGATCGTCTAGCGCGTCGAACTGTACGCCGCCAGCCGTGGAAATCGCGCGGGCCAACGGCGCTGGGCGCGTTACCGTAAGGGGCAATTTTTTGACAAGCTCGGCCAGGGCCGGAACATCATTGACCGGCAAACGATCCGCTGGCACGCATTCGCGCAACAAGGCGACGGCCAACGAATTGATGCCTGCGGCCTTACGCAGATAGGTCGAAAAAGATTGGGCTTTGCGTGGGACGTTTAATCTTTCCGTCAGCTCCTCAACCGACAGATGGGGGCGCAAGTCGATCTCAAGCGTCGCCTGAGCGTCTTTTTCCAAGGCTCGGCGGATCGGAGCGGATAAGGCATAGATCGCCCCTCCCTCAACGCCCTTGTCGGTAATCATGAGATCTCCCTGGCGGGACTGACCGGCAAAGGTAATCGTGGCGGACTTTAAGGGTTCTCCGGCAAAGCGCGAGATATAGCTGGACCACGGTACTTCAAACCCGCAATTGGCCGGAGCCAACGGGGTCAGCGGGATGTTGGCGGACTCCAAAATCTCGTACCAGCTCCCGTCCGAGCCCGTGCGCGGCCACGACGCGCCGCCAAGCGCCAGCAGCACGGCATCGGCTTTAACGTCGATTTCTTGAGCGTCGGCGTTGAGAAAAAGGAGCGTACCTTCGTCGCGCCATCCCTGCCAACGGTGTTTCAGGACAAAGGACACGCCAAGCGTTTCAAGACGCGAAAGCCACTTTCGAAGCAAGGGTTTGGCGCTCATCCCCACCGGAAAAACCCGACCACTTGTGCCGATGAAGGTTTCCTGTCCGAGATCCTGCGCCCATGTGCGCAAGCCGTCCGGGGGAAAGGCGTTTAAGCACGGCTCGAGAAAACCCGAAGCTGCGCCATAACGCGGGATAAAATCCGCCAGCGGCTCGCTGTGGGTCAGGTTCAGTCCGCCATGCGCTCCGGCCAGCAGAAATTTGCGCCCAACCGACGGCATGGAATCATAGACCCGCACCTTGACGCCTTTTTGCGCAAGGATTTCAGCGGCGATTAACCCGGCAGGGCCGCCACCGACTATGACTGCGTTGCGTGTCACCTTATTTCTGTACTCCGATAAAAAGAAAGGGCGGAAGCATAGGTGCACCGCCCTTTTCCTTTGATAGGTTAGCCCTTAATGTCCAGCGGGCACCAAGGAAGAGTGATGATCGACAATCATCCACCCTAGTTGTGTCTTTTTATAGACAAAGCTGAAACGCGCCGGAGCCGTCACGTCTTGGCCGTCCTTTTTGAACGTAAAGGTGTAATGACCGGTGTTGATCGCGATGTCGCCATAGACGCGCGTGTGAATCTCGTCGATCGTGCCTTGCAGGTTTTCGTTAGCGGTAAAGACCTTGAAATAGTCAAGGCGCTTGGCAGGCGTATCGCAAACCACGCCGGAAAGCGTCGGCAGCAAAACGGCATTGTCCATGTACAGCGTCATCACGCCGTCGGGACCACCGGAAGCGACGGCTTTAAGCCAGACGTTCAAAGCTTCTTTGACTTCTTCCATTTCAGGGGTGTTTTGGTTCGAGCAGCAGCATGCTCCGGAACAGCAGGATGACATGGGGTAGTTCCTTTCTCTTTTAAAGGGGATAAAGCAACAGGGCTTAAGCGGTTAAGGCAAGCAGCTTGGCTTGGGCGACAAGAAGGTTGAACGCCGTTTCGTCGTTGGCTTCTGCCGCGTTAAGCTGGGCGATTTCGTCTTCAATCAGCTCACGCTTCAACTGAGCAAACGGGATGACCTGATCCGCCATAACCGTGCAATAGTCGGAAGCAACGTCACAAAAACCACCGACCACGAAGAATCGTTCGGAAATCACGTTCATGTCGGTTTCATAAATATCGACAACGCCCATGGAAAGCGTGCTCGCCAACGGCGCATGGCCCGGCAACACGCCGAACACGCCATCGCTTCCCGGAATGGAAACCATCACAACCGGTTTGCTGACATGCAATTTTTGCGGCGAAGCAAGATCAAGTTGAATCGTTTGTGCCATTGTCACCTTCGTTTATTCAGTTATGAAACGAACGCCGCCTTAGGCCGCGTTCGCCATCTTTTCAGCCTTGGCAACCGCTTCTTCGATCGTGCCGACCATGTAGAAGGCAGCTTCAGGAAGGTGATCGTATTCACCCTCGCAGATGCCCTTGAAGCCCTTGATCGTGTCTTCGATCTTGACGAACACGCCCGGCGCGCCCGTGAAGACTTCGGCAACATGGAACGGCTGCGACAGAAAACGTTGCAGCTTACGAGCACGCGCCACGATAAGGCGGTCGTCCTCGGAAAGCTCGTCCATGCCCAAAATCGCGATGATATCTTGCAACGACTTATAGGTTTGCAGGATTTCCTGTACCGAACGAGCCGTCCGGTAATGCTCTTCGCCGACAACCAGAGGGTCGAGGATACGGCTGGTGGAGTCAAGCGGATCAACCGCCGGATAGATACCGAGTTCGGAGATCTGACGCGAAAGAACCGTGGTCGCATCCAAGTGAGCAAACGAGGTCGCAGGCGCAGGGTCAGTCAAGTCGTCCGCCGGGACGTAAATGGCTTGCACCGAGGTGATCGAGCCCTTGTTCGTCGTCGTAATACGTTCTTGCAGCGCGCCCATATCCGTGGCCAAGGTCGGCTGATAACCGACCGCAGACGGGATACGGCCCAGCAGAGCGGACACTTCGGAACCGGCCTGCGTGAAACGGAAGATGTTATCCACGAAGAACAACACGTCTTGGCCTTCTTCGTCGCGGAAATACTCGGCCAAGGTCAGACCCGACAAAGCCACACGAGCGCGAGCGCCGGGAGGTTCGTTCATCTGGCCGTAAACCAGAGCCACCTTGGAGCCCGGACCGCCGGTCTTGATAATGCCGGAGTCGATCATTTCGTGATAAAGGTCGTTCCCTTCACGGGTACGTTCACCGACGCCTGCGAACACGGAATACCCACCGTGCGCCTTGGCGACGTTGTTGATGAGTTCCTGAATAAGAACCGTCTTACCCACACCGGCGCCGCCGAACAGGCCGATCTTACCGCCACGAGCATAAGGTGCGAGCAAATCGACAACCTTAATACCGGTCACGAGGATTTGCTTTTCCGTCGATTGCTCGGTGAATTCCGGGGCATCACGGTGAATGGGGAAATGCTGCTTGGCGTCAACCGGGCCGCGTTCATCGACCGGTTCGCCCACAACGTTCAAAATACGGCCCAAGGTTTCAGGGCCGACCGGCACCATGATCGGGTGGCCGAGATCGACCACTTTTTGACCGCGAACCATGCCGTCGGTCGTGTCCATGGCGATAGCACGAACCGTGTTTTCCCCAAGATGCTGGGCAACTTCAAGAACCAGCTTGCGTCCTTCGATCTCTGTCGTCAACGCGTTCAAAATCGAAGGCAGCTTGCCGTTGAATTGCACGTCAACAACAGCGCCCATGACTTGAGTGATATGGCCTTCGCTTGTGGTGGTCGTCATCTTTGTTTCCCCTGTTTTCTTCATAGTTCTATAAGTATTCGTTCGATTAAACCGCTTCGGCCCCGGAGATGATTTCAATCAGCTCATTGGTGATGCAGGCCTGACGGCTGCGATTATAGTTGAGTGTGAGACGGTCGATCATGTCGCCAGCGTTGCGCGTAGCGTTATCCATGGCCGTCATACGAGCCCCCTGCTCGCCCGCCGAGCTTTCCAGCAAGGCGGCATAGACCTGCGTCACGATGTTCCGCGCCAAAAGCTCTTGGACTAACGTGTCTTCGGTCGGCTCAAACAGTTCGGTTTCAAGGAATTCCTCTTCGGATTCCGTCGTCGGTTTGACGGGCTGTTCGATGTCCTCGACAAACGGGATAATCTGCGAGAGCGTCACAACCTGCGAAATGGCCGAATGGAACTTATTGAACAGCAGACGGACAACATCGCACTGATTGGTTTCAAAAAACTCGACCAACTTGGCGGCCAGCGAACGGGCGTCCTCGATGTCGATCGCCTTTTTACCGGTGCCGCCGGAGCTTTCGACGGTATAAAGGAACTTATCCCCGTGCTCGCGGCGGAGCAGATCGCGCGCCCGGCGGCCAACGCAAACCAGCTTCACCTTTTGACCGGCCTTTTCCATCTCGGCAATCTGGCGACGGGTTTCACGGATAATGGATCCGTTAAAAGCGCCGCACAGGCCGCGATCGGAGGTCATGACAACCAGAAGGACGGTTTCCTTCTTTCCGTTGCCAATCAACAGAGGCGATGAAGCCCCCGTTACCTCGATCGAGGCGACAACGTTTGTCATCATCCGATTCATGAAACCGGTGTAAGGGCGGGATGATTCGGCCAGATCCTGAGCACGACGCAGCTTACTTGCCGCCACCATTTTCATGGCGGAGGTAATTTTGCGCGTTGATTTCACGCTGGCGATACGGTTTTTTAGGTCTTTTAGACTTGGCATAGCTCGACACTGTTGCGCGGTGTGAATTGCGTGGTTTTTTGGCGGATAAACGCCGCCGGGTCAAGAGGAATTAGCTCTTCCCCCCTTTCTTTATTTTTCGATCCGCCGACAAAAGGACTTTATCGGCCTTTTCAAGAGGTTCTGCGTCGTTGTTTCGGGCTATGTTGAGGGATTTATCGCACACAGGCTCCGAGCTTCGGATACCTTTGTATCCTTGAACGGCTTGCTCCAAAACAGATGGAGACAACGAATCATACATGGACGTTACCTTGTCCCGCAGGCGGGCGCAGAATACAGGCGCCGACGCATTGGCCGATTGCTGCCCATATTCGTTAGCCAGCCGTGTCCGTAGCTTGTCGAGTCGTGAAATCCCGTTGCCGCCATAGGTTTGTGCATAATAATGCGACAATATTTTTTCGGCTTTTTCCAACGAACGAATGTGACGTTGCGTAAAACCGGTATAGGCACGGACCAGATCGCGCCCGGTCGAGCCCTGCTTACAGGTAAGGGTGATAACCATGAGTTCGGAATGGAGTCGGATCAGGCGTTCGGCCTGAACTTCATCCACCGTGTAACATTTGCCGCCAGCCAACGCCGGGGAAGACAGGCACACAAAAAGCAGAGCTAGACACAACTTTTTCATAAGACCTCCGTCATAAGGAACGAGCAAGGCCGAATAGGAAAAAGCGTTACTCCCATTCAATCGTCCCCGGTGGTTTACTGGTCACGTCATAGACGACGCGATTGACGCCGCGCACTTCATTGATAATGCGCGTGGCGACTTTCGCCAGAAAGGCGTGATCGAAAGCATAACTCTCCGCAGTCATCCCGTCCACTGATGTTACGGCACGAAGACCCAAAACATGATCGTAGGAACGACCGTCGCCCATCACGCCCACGGTCCTGACTGGAAGCAAAACAGCAAAAGCCTGCCATATCTCATTGTAAAGACCGGCTTTTCTGATTTCGTCTAGATAAATAACATCCGCCTTGCGCAAGATGGCCAGCTTTTCTTCCGTAATATCGCTCAGCACCCGGATGGCCAGACCCGGCCCCGGGAACGGGTGACGCTCGACAAATGATTCGGGCAAGCCCAGCTCGCGCCCCAAGGCGCGCACCTCATCCTTGAACAATTCGCGCAAGGGTTCGACCAGTTTCAAATTCATACGCTCGGGAAGGCCACCCACATTATGGTGGGATTTGATCGTCACGCTGGGACCGCCAATGAAAGAGACGCTTTCGATAACGTCCGGATACAAGGTACCTTGCGCCAAAAAGGCGGCACCGCCGATTTTTCCGGCTTCCTCTTCAAAGACTTCGATAAACAGCTTGCCGATGATTTTGCGCTTTTGCTCCGGATCGCTGACCCCAGCCAACGCGCCGAGGAAGGTCGCACCAGCCTTCACATGAACCAGCGGAATCTTATAGTGCTGGCGGAACAGGGAAACGACTTCGTCGCCCTCTCCCTCACGCATCAGGCCCGTATCCACAAAAATACAAGTTACCTGATCGCCGATCGCTTCGTGAATCAACACGGCGGCAACCGCGCTGTCCACGCCCCCCGAAAGGCCGCAAATCACTTTACCGTCGCCGACTTGGTCGCGGATTTTGGCAATTTCGGTTTCACGGAACGCCTTCATGCTCCAGTCCGAGCCAAGGCCGCAAATCTTGTGTACGAAGTTGCCCAGAAGCTTAGCCCCATCCAGCGTATGGACCACTTCAGGGTGGAACTGCGTCGCGTAAAGCTTACGATCTTCACACGCGATAAACGCAAAAGGCGCTCCGGTGCTGGTGCCGACGGCTTTGAACCCTTCGGGAATCTTGGTCACGCGGTCGCCATGGCTCATCCAAATCTGCTGCTTGGAACCTACAGGCCAGAAATCATCAAACAACGCGCAGTTTTCGGTAATGGTCAGCTCGGCCTTGCCGAACTCGCGATGATGGCCGCTTTCGACTAAACCGCCCAACTGCATACATAAGGTCTGCTGGCCGTAACAAATCGCCAAAACCGGTACGCCCATGTCCCAAACCGCTTGCGGTGCGCGGGGACTGCCGCCTTCCGTGGTCGAGGCCGGACCGCCCGAAAGGATAATCCCCTTGGGGGCAAACGCCCTGATCTGCTCATCCGTACGGTTAAAGGGTTGAATTTCGCAGTAAACTCCGGCTTCACGCACCCGTCGCG
>JBFWLD010000059.1:0-9992 GCA_050252315.1 Bdellovibrionales bacterium | reverse complement strand
TTTATTGTCGGCGGCGAGCCGCTTCATGGCTTGATCTATTTCCTCAGGGGAGATGGATATGCCTTCTTTTTTGCCTTCCTGAAGCTGGATTTGTTCATCAATCAGGCTGCGCAGGACTTGAGGGAACAGTTTTTTGCGGACATCCGGGCGATCCGGTAAGCCTGCCGAAAGGGCGGCCAAGCTAATCCGATCCTGCATGTCGGAGGTTGAGATAATGGAGTCATTGACAACAGCTACGATTCCTTCGGAAAGGTCCTGCGCCTCTTGCGCTTGGGGCGTTTCCATAAACGGCATTTGCCGTGCGGCAGGAAGCTGGTCGATCCGTTGGGCCAAGACCGGGCCTGCTCCCAGCAGAAGGGCACAGACCGTTAAAGCGGAAAAAAGATTACGCATCTTCAAACTCCGAAAACAAGGGAAAGGTCATTTTATCTTCAACCATCTTCAAGGTAAAGCAACGTCGCTTGCCCGCCAATCAACGCCAAAAGGGGGATAATCCAGGCGGCTAAAAGGACCGGTAGGGTTTGATTGGCCCCTAAGGCCGTCACAACATTATTGAGTGAATAGATTACGCTGCCGACGAACATACCGGCCATCATAGCGTTCAAGATGCCGCCGTGCCGGTTAAGTCGTAGAGAAAAGGCGGCGGCGAAAAAGACCATGGCGCATAGCAAGACGGGTTCGGATAACAGCATTTGCAATTTGAGTTCGTGCCGGGCCGGGGGAAGACCGATACTTTTGAGGGCCCGGATAAAGCGAGGGAGGTGCCAAAACGAAATGGTATTGGGGGAAGCCATGCTTTCTTGAATTTTTTCGAGGGTCAGATTGGTTTCGAGATGGAATTCATCCCGGTATTCCGTGGTTTCGTCGTTCCAGTTGAACCAGGCTTTAGAGGCGATCCAGGTCTTTCCTTTTAAAACGGCTTTGGTGGCGTCGATCCGGCCCAGATAGGTGTCTTGGGCATCATAGATAAAGATAATAACCGGACTCAAGGCAAGTGGGGATAAGGAGACTTGGTCGGCGTGAATAAGGTAATGCCGCTCGGAATTATTTTGCCGGAGCCATAGGCCTGCGCCGGTTAGCTCGAGCGATGGGGTGCCTTTGAGATAATGGGACTCAAGAGCCTGATACTGCGAGGTCATCACGGCTCCGATTGGGTTGAGGAGGGTAACGTTAAGGAGGCTGAAAAGAAGCGTCACCAAAAGGGCTGGGGCTAAAAATTGCCATGCGGAGACACCGGCTGATCGGGCAATGATAAGCTCTTGACTGCGAGTCAGCTTCCAAAAGGTGAACATACCTGAGAAAAGAACCACGAAAGGCATAATTTTTGAAATGGTGTCCGGCATCTTATAAAAGGCCATGCGCAAAATAAGGCCGAGCGAGGTGTTGTCTAAGGCGGCGGTTCGTCGCATTAGTTCGGCGACTTCGAATAGATAGATAATGCCGCTTAGGCCGAAGAAAAAGGCGAGAAACCAGAACGCGTATTGCCTTCCCAGATAACGGGGGAGAGTCCAAGCTCGCATCATGGGTGCCTCCATGGACAAAGAGAACCAAAGGTCGGCCAAGCCATAAAGGTTTTCATCCGTAGGAATCGTAGGCAAAGCGGGATGGGAAGCAGGATGACAAGGTACAACAGCGGAATAATCCACGAATTATGGCCGACTTGGGAAACAAGGCCAATCATCGCTGCTTGAACGACGACAATACATATCCCTGCTGTCACCACGCGGCGGGTCATGCCTCGCCGATTGAAGTCGCCTACCAAAATTAAAGTCACGCCGATAAAAGCGAAGGAGATGGAAAGAAGAGGGCCTGCGAGCCTTTGGTGAAGCTCGGACCTCGCGCGGCTCGAGCGTTTTGTCGTTTTGGGAGAATCTTGGGCCTTTACCAACTGTAGGAAGGATAATTCTCGCGGGTCGGGCTGTCTTTTATCGTTTTCCGTTTTGAGCAGATGCAAGTCCAACACATACCGGTCGAAATTAAGCTGCTGAAGGTGGCCTGTGACGGTATCCACTTCTTGTCGCCTGCCATCGAAAACAATGACCTGAGGCACGTTGTCTTCGACGGTGAAAAGACCGTTTTTCGCCATGATTGTGACGGGGTGTTTCGGGTTGCGTACGTCATGCACCAAAATATCCTCCATGCCGCCGCGCGAGCCCCTGCGGCGGGCATAAAAGGTCAAGCCGTCCGCCAGATCGTTGAACGTTCCAGGGCGGATCATCAAGGCGGAATATTCATCCCGAATTTTGTATTGAAGCGATACTAACGTAGCGTTAGCGAGCGGTGTGACCCACATGGTCAACGCCCAACCGATAAGGATCATGATGCCGGCTAAGACGAGAGCCGGTTTTGCAATGTTAAGCGGACTTATGCCTGCGGCGCGTAAGATAACGAGTTCGCTGTCAATCGCGAATTTGTGATAGATGAAGAGAATACCGATCCCGACGCTGAGCGGAAGGATCAACGGCAAGAAAGACGGTATCATCAAGGTCATTAATTGGAAGAAAACCAAAACCGATCCTGAATTGTCGATCACAAAGGAAAGCATTCTGAAGGACTGCGTAAAAAGCACGACAAAAGTCACCGCGATGCTTGAAAAAAGAAACGCAGTCAGGACTTGTCGAAAAAGATAGGCGTTGATCCGGTGGATCAAGAAAGCCTCACAGCATAATCGGTGAATAGGTTGGCGAGACTATACCCCGCTCCTTGTGGCGAAGCAAACGCCCCGCGTCTTTATTTTACGATTTTTTAGAGCCGTTTCAAAACAGAGGGATTCTTTCGGATCAGGGTTGTTTATCTTTATCGAGCAGCGATTTGAATTCCGTCTTGATCCGGGCCTGTCCCTGTTTGAATTGGGTCAGAGTTTTGCCTTCCAACATGCGTCCGACCGGCATGCTGACTTTCAGCGGATTGACCTGCTTGCCGTCTAGGACCACTTCATAATGAAGATGCGGGCCTGTCGATCGTCCGGACGTTCCGACAAAGCCGATAACGTCGCCCTGATTGACGCGTGTGCCGGGGCGGATACCTTTGGCAAAACGGCTCATATGGCCATAGGCTGTTTTGGTGCGTTTGTTATGCCGGATTCGGATGTAGCGTCCGTATCCGCCATTGAACCTTGCCATTTCAACGACCCCTGTACCGGCGGCGTAAATGGGGGTTCCTGTCGGCGCGCCAAAATCAACGCCTTTGTGCATTTTGGAATAGCCCAGTAGCGGATGCATGCGCATGCCGAAGCCGGAAGTGACTCGCGCACTTTCAACCGGCGTTCTGAGCAGGGACCGCTTAACGCTTTGGCCGCGTTCATTAAAGTAATCAACGGCTCCATCCCCAAAGGTCACGCGATATAAAGGTCGCGTTTTGCCGCCTGTGATCAGCGCGGCATAGATAATAACGCCTTGGCCGACGGGCGTGCCGTCATGCGCGGTCGGTTGATCGTAAAGGACTTCAAACTTGTCGCCGGGGTGAATGTCGCGCTGGAAGTCGATTTCGTGCGAATAGGCGCGAATAAGCGCGGCCATGACCGAGCGGGGAACGCCTTCGCGTTCGCCAGCGGCATATAAGGAGGCGCGGATTTCTCCGCGGGCCGCTATGCGTTGCCTCTCGATGGGCGTGGCGCGCATGCTGGCGATATAGCTGCCGTCGGCTTGGCGTTGAATGGAAATTTCTTTGGTGACTTCGGGCTCAAAGGTTAAGCCGGTAAGCGTCAGCTCATCCCCAAGCCGCGAGATGGACAGCGTGACTTCTTGCCCGGCCTTGAGTTTACGATGATCATAGACTTTGGTTAAGGCGCGGGAAGCCGCGTAGGCGTCGTCACTTGGAATGGCCGCGTCCATCAACAGACGGGCAAAGGTACGTCCTTCGCCAAGTTCAACGACACGCGTTACATTTTCCGGTGTTTGGGCCACAACGGAAGCGGCAAGGTCTTGGACTTCGCTGGCCGTTTCGGCAACAGCCTGAACCGGTGCGGATTCGGCGATTTCCTCAACAACCGGCGCGGCGGCCTGAATAAAGGCGCCTGCGGTGCCTGTAAGGCTGGGCATATAGTGATGCCCAGTCATGCCGATCCCTAATAGTATCATGCCGATCCCTAATAGTATAATGCCCGTAAGTAAAAGCGAACCTGTTTGACGAACTTTTAAAGTATTCGCATGTACGGAGCCTAGGCGAAGGTGATGCAAGCAGAGAACCTTGTTGTTGTGGAAGAAAAAGGGGCTGAAGCGGCAAGCAGCATGAACGTGGTGATTCACGGTGTCAACGCAGATTTTGTTTTTAGAGGCGGTCTTTTGGGGATAAAATTTATGTTTTTGTGGGGGCTTCCAAGGTTTCTTGTTGATCTAGATGTCTTTTTATCATGAAAGAGGGGCAAAGGCACCCATGCACACATGGTAATTATATTATAAATAATGAGTCTATTGAGAAATATAATTTCTCAAACGGGAAGATGTAGAGACGGGGCCGGAATAAACGCCGGGGTAATCCACCATTCCGGGTGGTTTTGAAACAACGCTGCTGCCGCTGATTTGGCTGCCGACCGATCGGGGAAAAGGGCAAAACAGGTCGCGCCGCTACCCGACATGCGGGCCAGTAAACATTCGGGACATTTTTGAAGCGCTTCGAGGACCTGCTGGATTTCCGGGCATAGGCTGATCGCTGCCGAGGTTAGATCGTTGGTGCGGGCCGCTAAAAGGTCGGCCAATTCTTGAGGCGTTTGCGGCGTTTCGTTCAATCGGGAGATCGGTGAAAAAGAGCCTGTGCGTGCTTTGTAAACAGAGGGGGTAGGCAGGGACTTGTTCGGGTTCACCATGATTAAGTGGGTCAGCGGTAACGCTGGGCCGGGGTCCGTGACATCGCCAATGTCTTTAAAATAGCAGGATTCCGCAGATAGGCAGCAGGGGATGTCTTGGCCCAAGCTGGCGGCAATACTCTGTAAAAGAGCGGCGTCCGGCGGCATGGCTTCACGCGCGGCGAAAAGGCGTAAGGCTCCGGCAGCATCCGTTGAGCCGCCCCCGATGCCGGAGGCGATGGGCAGGTTCTTGATTAAGGTCAGTTTTCCGGTGAGAGGCTTGTTTAGCTCCGAGGCTAAAAGACGCACCGCTCGTACGGCCAGATTGGATTCCGGGTCAAAGGCGGCCAGTTCTTTGGCCATGGGGCCTTCAAGGGTAAAGGAGAAGGTTGGCGCTTCTTCCAGCCGTAACGTATCCCCGATATTCGTAAAGGCGACCAGCGAGTCAAGATAGTGGTAGCCGTCTTCTCTTTTCCCGGTGATGTGCAGGTACAGGTTTATTTTTGCCGGAGCAAAGGTTTCAAGCATGCGTCAAGGGCCTTCTTATTATTAAGGGCAGGGCAATCGCATATGGAAAAACGCTGTTAAAATGGGTGTCATTCCAAAGCCATTTTCTTTTCGACTTCTTCAGGCGAAAGAAAACGGGATTCCAGATTAAACTTTCTTTCGCGACGCAAGCGCCACGAAAAGAAAGTTTCTCCGAAATGACAAGCGTCTAGTTACGGTTCTACCCATATGCGATTGTCCTGTTATTAAGGGGGAGCATAGAGGTTTTTGTTTTGAAGAGAAGAGAAAATTAACCAGCCTTCACCTGATCGGTGATGGCCTGAATCCGATCTTGCAGGTGCGTGACTGCGGCAACCATAAGGTCTTCCTTGGCTTTGCTGGTTTCGGCGGCTCTTTTTTTCGTTTCCATCAATTCGTCGGCTAGCAACAGGCAGGCTAGCATAAAAAGACGGGTTTCGCTGGCCCCAGCGCTGGTGTTTTGTTCCGCAATGTCCGCCAATTTCGCGTCCACATAAGCGACAAGTTCGGCAAGCTTTTTTTCCTCGCCCCCATCACAGGCGATAATGTAGTCGCGTCCATGAAGCGTGACGGTAACTTTGCTGATGCTGGGGGAGGTTTTTGCTTGCGCCATTGAATTTCCTTATTTTTTTAGTATTTTTTCAACGTGGCCAATGGTTTGGTCGAGCCGTAGCGCGACTTTTTGGGCAACGGCAAGGACGTTGGCTTCCCTGACCTTGCCTTGTTTCATAATCTCTGCCAATTTTTTCTGGGATTCGATGCGAGAAAGAGCGCTAACCCCTACATTGTCCTCGAGATCCGAGATGGATTCGTCTAATTTTTCAAGCGCGGCCTTGAGGCGTTTCATGAATGATTCCTTTCGAATCGTCTCGATTCCGTTTCGATAGGGCAACCCTACGGCTAATCCTAGCCTTTCGTCAACGATCAATATATGCAAACATAGCTTTTAACTTGTTGCACTATCCTTCTTTTTCCGGCATTTTGCGCCATCTTTCCTTAATAAGCTACGAGTTTTTATCATGACCAGTTCTGCGGTGGATGCTCAACATAAATCTATGGCGAATGCCATCCGCGCCCTTGCAATGGACGCTGTCGAAAAAGCTAAATCCGGGCATCCGGGTATGCCGATGGGCATGGCCGATGTGGCCACGGTTTTATGGCGGCATTTCCTGCGCTTTGATCCGAGCAAGCCGGACTGGGCCGATCGTGATCGGTTTATTTTATCGGCTGGGCATGGTTCGATGCTGCTTTATGCGCTCGCCTATCTGACCGGTTACGAAAAAGTTACGATCGAGCAACTGAAAAATTTTCGTCAACTGGGAAGTCTTACGCCCGGCCATCCGGAGCGTGATTTGGAGGTTGCGGCGGAAACGACGACCGGACCTTTGGGGCAAGGTATTGCCAACAGTGTCGGGTTTGCGTTGGCTGAGCGGATTTTGAATGCGCGTTTCGGTGACGACCTTGTTGACCATCGCACTTTTGTCATCGCCTCCGATGGGGACTTGATGGAAGGCATAAGTCATGAAGCGGCTTCGCTGGCCGGTCATTTGAAGCTTGGCCGTCTTGTCGTTTTTTATGACGACAACAAGATTTCTATCGACGGTTCGACCGAGCTGTCTTTTACGGAGAATGTACAGGATCGTTTCCGTGCCTATGGCTGGCATGTGCAGGAAATAGATGGGCATGATCCTGCGGCGATTGAAATGGCGACACAGACGGCTTTGTCCGTCATGGATAAGCCTTCCTTGATCGCGTGTCGTACGATCATTGGGTATGGTTCGCCTGCGAAACAGGGAACATCCGGCTGCCATGGTTCGCCGTTGGGGGCTCAGGAAGTTGCGGCGGTCCGTCAGGTGTTGGGATGGGAGTCGCCTGCGTTTGAAATCCCTGACGATATTTTGCGCCTCTGGCGTGAGGCCGGGGCGCGTAGTCACTCGGTGCGTGCGCAATGGGAAGACCGCTTATCTAAGTCGGCGGAAAAGGAAGAATTCCTGCGTGTGATGACGGGGGTTTTGCCGTCTTCGCTTGGTTCGGCGCTGGCCGATTTGAAGCTGAAACTTGTGGAGGAAAAACCCAAGCAGGCAACGCGCCAATCCTCCGGCGCGACGCTGGCTGCGCTTTTGCCGATTATGCCTGAACTCATCGGCGGCTCTGCCGATCTGTCGCCGTCCAATAATACGCAGGTCAAGGGATTTGGCCCGATTACGGCACCTTTTTATGAAGGCCATTATATCCATTTCGGCGTGCGTGAACATGGCATGGCCGCAGCCATGAATGGTATGGCTTTGCATGGCGGGATCATCCCTTACGGCGGTACCTTTATGCAATTCGCCGATTACTGCCGCCCTTCCATTCGGTTGTCGGCTTTGATGAAGCAGCGCGTCGTTTATGTGATGACGCATGACAGTATCGGCCTTGGCGAAGATGGGCCGACCCATCAGCCTGTCGAACATTTGACGGCGTTGCGGGCTATTCCCAACTTATATGTGATGCGCCCATGCGATGGAATCGAAACCGCGGAATGCTGGCAGGTGGCGCTTGAAAGTGCGGCGACGCCCAGCTTATTGGCGTTGTCGCGGCAGGGATTGCCGACCTTACGCCAAGAGGCAGAAGAAAATCTTTGCGCCAAGGGCGGCTATGTCTTGCGCGAAGCCGACGGACCGCGTGCCGTGACGCTTTTGGCCACGGGTTCCGAAGTTTCTTTGGCGATTGAGGCTCAGGAAAAGTTGGCCGAGCAGGGGATTGCCGCTGCCGTCGTTTCATTGCCGTGCTTCGCTTTATTTGATAAACAGGATAAAGCCTATCGTGAGGCTGTCTTGGGCAGTGCGCCCCGTGTGGCGGTTGAGGCCGGGATACAAATGTCCTGGGATCGCTATCTGGGAGGCAACGGTGCCTTTGTCGGTATGATAGGGTTTGGCGCTTCGGCTCCGGCTGAAGATTTGTATCAGCATTTTGGTATTACTGCCGAAGCTGTCGTGGTGGCCGCTAAGCGGTTGTGCGTTTAATCTTTTCATTTTTTACCAAGGAGTCAGCCTATGTCTCGTGAAAACGGCATTCATAAAATTGAAGTCCATGTCGCTGGGTTTTGTTTTGATCTTGAGCGGGAAGACGGACCGCGCTGTCTGATTGCCAAACGTAATCCGGATCGCAAAATTTGTCCGGGTGTGTGGGAATGCGGCGGTGGCCAGATGAAAGCAGGAGAATCTTTCTCCGAGGCGTTGGCCCGTCAGATCTATGAGGAATTCGGCTTGGAGATCGCTATCCTGTTTCCGTTCGGCGAATATTTTATCTCCACGGAAACCGGCGGCATCCCCGGTATGAAATTTGTTTGCTCGGTTGAGGGCGAGCGCGAGGTTACGCTCGATAAGCAAGAGCACTCGGAATATGTCTGGGTTTCCGAGGCGGACCTCGATAAGTATGAGTTTATCCCCGGCGTGGGCGACGAAATTGCCGAGAGCTTCAAGATTCTTGCGGAATGCTGAGTTTTCCGGCAAAAGAACATCACTTTAAGTAAGGGAGAATGGAGAGACTACATGACCACTCGTGTTGCTATTAACGGTTTTGGCCGCATTGGCCGCCTTGTGTTGCGTGCCGTAGAGGAATTGGGCCGCGACGATATTGAGATTGTCGCTGTGAATAATACCTCACCGGCTGAAACGAATGCGCATCTTTTGAAGTATGACTCGGCGCATGGCCGTTTCCGTAGCGAGGTACAGGTTGACGGTGACGATCTGATCGTGAACGGCAAGCGCGTTAAAGGCTACAAGTGCATGGATCCTGCCCAGCTTAACTGGGCGGATGTCGGCGTGGATGTCGTGATGGAATGCTCCGGCAAGTTTAAAAAGCGCGACGAAGCTATGCTGCACGTCAAGGCTGGCGCGAAGAAAGTTCTGATTTCGGCTCCGGCTACGGATGAAGACATTACCGTTGTCTTTGGCGTGAACCATCAGGATTTAAAGGCGGAGCACGTCATTGTCTCTAATGCTTCGTGCACCACGAACGGATTGGCTCCGGTCGCGAAGGTGCTGGAGGAAACGGTCGGGATCGAGCGCGGCTTTATGACCACGATTCATTCCTATACCGGCGATCAACGCGTGGTCGATGCCTCGCATAAAAAAGATTTACATCGCGCGCGCACAGCGGCGGTCAACATGATCCCGACAACCACGGGGGCGGCCAAGGCTGTCGGCAAGGTTCTGCCGTCGCTCAAAGGCAAGCTGGACGGCACCAGCCTTCGCGTGCCGACGCAGAATGTTTCCGTTATCGACCTTTGCTTTACCGCCAAACGCGCCACCTCGCCGGAAGAAATTGCCGAGGCGATGAAGGCGGCTTCGATGGGATCGCTCAAGGGTATTTTAGGCGTGTATGACGAGCCGCTGGTTTCCACGGACTTTAATCACGATGACCGTTCTTCCATTTTTGCCTTGAATGAAACCAAGGTGATCGACGGCACGTTCGTGCGTGTCATGAGTTGGTACGACAATGAGTGGGGCTTCTCCTGCCGCATGATCGACACCGCTGTCGCCATGATGAACGCGAAGTAGTTTTTGTAAAAAACCAAAAGAAAAAGGCCACCAGTTAACCGGTGGCCTTTTTTAATTTATAGATTTTCCTAATTTCCAGAGATAATCAAATTGGCTGCGGAAGGTTTCGACGATCGAGGCGTTGCGGATTACGATAATCT
>JBFWLD010000058.1:0-10081 GCA_050252315.1 Bdellovibrionales bacterium | reverse complement strand
CAGACGAACGCGCGCGCGTCGAACCCCCGGCACGCCATCCCACAGCTTCACCTCTTCGCGCCCCGCCCCAACCGTCTCCAGCCATTTCTTCATCATAAATTGCGGATGGGTTTCGCTGACAGCCTCCCAAGCCTGCGCCTCCATATCCACATCCAAGCCGGGCAGCACCACCTCGCCGCAGGGCAACGCAGCGATCACGCCCATCAACCGCCCGACGGCAGGCACGGACCCGGTTGACCCGGCAGCGATCACGGGATCGCAAGGCGGGGCCTCGCGCCACAATTGAGCCTGCGCCTCCAACGCCATCGTCCGCCGCTCCGCAGGATCAAGGCACCCTTCTTCCGCTAAAACCGAAGGCCACAGTTTGGTAACCAGTCCCAAAAAGGCCAGCGTATCCTGCCAGTGCTTGGCATATTCCTCGGGCACCAAGCGATGCAAATCGGCAAAAGACACCCCTTCGGTCTGAACCTGATCCAAAAGCCCAGCCAACGCCTTGGCGAGCGAAGCCGCCTGCTCCAACGGCATGACGCGATTCTTAGCCAAGACAAGCCGCGTCAACAACATCTGTCGGCGAAGCGGCGCGATCGCGGGCAACGCCTGCCCCAAAGCATCCACCCCGGCAAAATCCAGATCGACCTCATCGACATCGCCAAGCGGCTTCATCCGTGGCAAAAGCGCAGCCTTCGCGCCGGTCACGCGCAAAAAAGCCTCACGCAAATGACGCGCGGCGCGGCGCGTAGGCACATAAACAGTCATCCGCGCCAAAGCCATAGGATCACCGGCAGCGCGTTGCCACAACCCTTGCGCCAGCGTCGAAACGAAACAACAATCCGCAGGGATAGTGTAAAGGCCGCTCATCCCCACCCTTTCCCACTGGCCAACAGCGCGTTAGCCTGAGCCAAATCCGCAGGCGTTCCCACATGAAAACAGGTCCCATCATGCACGAGGCCGAACAAGCGTCCACGTTGCTCGGCCACATCAAAAATTTTATTGTTGGAGAAAACCTCCGCCTCAATCTCATCATAAAGCTGAGGCTTAACAATCTGCGCGGAAAGCCAAACATAATCGCGCACGCGCGGCGCGCCCGTCCGCCACAAAGCCCCATCTGGCCGCAGCATAAAATCGCCGCGAGGCCCGAATCCCCTCGCCTTCTCCCGCGGATAAACCAACAACAAAACATCCATACGCTCGGGGTCCCACGCCTGCGCCATCCGCGTCAGCGCAGCCTGCCCCGGCCCGTCGAAAAAAGGCATATCGCCGCCAAGCTCGAAAATCGGTTTGTCCCCGAAAAAAGGTCGTGCCTTTTTCATGCCGCCGCCGGTATCCAAAATCTGGTCCTCGTGCGACAGGATAAGCTCCACATCATGACGTTCGGCAAGATGGTCGCGAATTTGATCGGCTAAATAATGCGCATTCACGACAACACGTCGCACGCCAGCCTGCACCAAACGATCGACGGCAAGGTCCAGCATGGTTCGCCCACCGACCTTCAAAAGCGGTTTAGGCACCGTATCGGTCAGGGGCCGCATCCGCGTGCCGAATCCGGCAGCCAACACCATGGCCGCATCTGACAAAAAGGGAAAAGGCGGTTGAAGACTCATCATGAGGGCGGCGCACAGGAAGCGAACCAGCGCCGCACAGGCGCCAACTCGGGATGTTTCAAAAGGGCCTGTAGTGTCTTCCACACAAGCGGAATCATCGCCGTCCGGTCCATGGCCACCAGCCGCCCCAAAATACGCGCATGACGCTGCGCCGCATAAATGCGCGTGGCGCAAAGCAAGGCCTGTTGCTCCATTACCGAGTTCAAAGAGCCGTATCGCTCGACGCAGCCTTCCAAAACCGCCAAGCCGCCTTCGCGACGCACCTGTTCGCACCACGAGGCCAGATCATAGGCAATAGGACCGATCCCGGCATCTTGATAATCAAGCAACCCAACCGGCCACCCCTCGACCGGAGCCCCCAACGCCATCATGTTATCGGGCATAAAATCGCGCAAAAGCAAAGAGCGAGGAACGGAAGCGTCCAACGGCGCTAAAACCCCATGCCACGCTTCGACAAAACGGCTCCGTTCGCGCGGCGAAGCCTGCCGATGAAAAACGCGCGGGTAATAATGGTCCAAAAAAACGCCGACCTGATCGCAAAAAATCGCCGCGTTAAAAAGAGGAAACTTAAACGCCCCCAACATGGATTGCGTAAAAGTCCGATGCAGTTTGGCCAGCAAAGCCACAGCCTGCTCGTCGTAAACGGCACGTTCGCTCCCCTCATCCAAAAGGCGCCCCACAACGCGATCGCCGAAATCTTCCATCAGCACCATGTGACGCACAAGATCGCTGGCGTAAATATCGGGAACGGGAAGCCCAAGCCGCCGCAACAAGGCGGACATATGCACCAAGGCCTCCGCTTTTTCATTCGGCTCGCAGCACATCAGCACCGCGCTGGAAGGCGTTGGCCCCACGCGCGTCAAACGACGAAAACGCCGACTGGAAAAATCGGCAGCTAAGGGATCGGCCTGCGCCGCCCCCCATCCGGCATCCCGCAAAAAGGATTGGACCTCAGCCTCCGTTTGCATCGAGCCCCTCCGTTAATCGCGCCGCCCAAACCGGAGACGGCGTCCATTGCACCACGCGCCCAGCCCCCTCGCCCAAAGAAAAAGAAAGCGTCAACGCCGAGGACGGCATATACCGCGCCGCTTTCTCCGGCCATTCCACCAGCACAAGCCCATCGCCGCACGCCTCGTCAAATCCGATCTCTTCAATTTCTTCAGGCGTTTTCAGACGATACAAATCAAAGTGAGAAACGGCAAAACGCGACGTTTCATAAGATTGGACCAAGGTAAAAGTCGGGCTGGGAACCTCGCCCCTCACACCGAGCGCCTGTAACAAAAAACGGGCAAACGCCGTTTTCCCGACGCCCAAATCGCCTTGAAGCAAAAGAACGTCGCCTGCCTGCAAAAGTGGAGCCAGACGACGCGCAAACATCTGCGTAGCAGCAAGGTCGGGCAAGGCCAGCTTATGCGTCACGACCGCATCCCCTTATGCCCGCTTGGCTTCAATCGGCAACGCCTTTTGCTGAACGCCCTTTTCCGGGAAGAAGCAGCTCACGCGTGTGCCATCTTTATCGTCACTAAAAATCTCGACCCGTCCACCATGCAATTCAACAAAACTCTTCACAAGGCTCAGGCCAAGCCCGGCGCCGGACTGCCGCAAATGCGCGTTCGCCTTTTCAAACTTTCCGAACACGCGTTCGCGATCGCTTTCGGGAATACCGACGCCCGTATCCAACACGCTGATAACGACCCAGGTATCCTGCTTCCACGCCGCCAAAGCGATGGTGCCGCCCGCAGGGGTATATTTGATGGCATTGCCGATCAAATTGAACAAAATCTGTTTAACACGATGTTCGTCGGCATTCATGACGCCAATGTCCGAAGGGCAATCAATCAAAATGTCGATCATTTGCTGGCGCGCCCACGCCGAAGTCATCAGCTTGGCTTCGTTCAAAAGATTCGACACGCTCACAGGATGGCAATCCAAGGTCATGCGCCCGGCCTCAATCGTCGCCAAATCCAGAACGTCATTAATCAGCCGCGAAAGCTTTTCGCTCTCACTCTTAATCGTGGTGGTATATTCAAGCTGACGATCATTGAGCTTGCCGAAATATTGCTCGGCCAAAATGTCGGCAAACCCCATAATCGTATTGAGCGGCGTGCGAAGCTGATAGGAAACGTTGGCTACAAAATCGGACTTCAACCGGTCAGCAGCAGCCAACGCGGCATTGCTGGCGCGCAAAGCCTGTTCGACCTTGACGCTGTCGGTTACATCCACAAAGCTGCTCAGCACCGACCCATCGGGCAAAGGCACCGTGACAAACTCAACAATCGCGCCATCCTCAAAGTCCAGCCGCCCGGAACGGGAAAGCCGATCCAAAGCGTACCCAACCATTTTCGTTTTAAACGCACCCCACTCTTCGCCCGGCGCAAAAGAGGAACGAGCCGTTTCCATAATGTCGGAAATATGCGGCTCGCTCGCGACAAACTCGCCCGACAAATGCCACAGCTTAAGATAGGCCGGATTCGACAGCCGCAGCCGACCATCCGGTCCGAAAACGGCAATCCCTTCAGCAAGATTGTCCAGCGTTTCCTTTTGTACCGCCATCAAGGTGTTATACGAAGTTTCCAATTCCAGATGCTCGGTCACATTTTCGTGCACGAACATCAAACCGCCCAGCGGATGCGGCACCGCCAAAATGCGCAGGCTGGTCCCGTCAGGCAAATACATCACGTCCTCGCGCGATTCCATCAAGGAAGTAAATAACGCCTGACGTTCTTTTTTAAATTTCTGAAAATCCGCCTGTTCGGGAATCTTGCGGCGCGCGCGTAAATCCTCAAGCACATCGGCAAAGGTCGGCTTGCTGTCCAAAAAGCTTTCCTGCGCATCCCATAATTGCTGATAGGCGCGATTGTAAAACTCAAGCCGTGTATCGGGCCCATACACGCAAATGGCAGAGCCTAAATGCTCCATCACTTCATGGTGCGAAACCAGATGGCGATGCAGCTCCGTTTCCTTGTCCTCCTCAGCCGTAACGTCCAAGGCAAAGCCCAACAAGGTCCCCACCTGCGCGTCCTCATCGGAAGCGTTTTCAGACAAGGGCCGTTCGGTAACCTGAAACAAACGGCGACGCCCGTTGACGACGACATGATCGCGCTCGATCTGCGGCTCTTTCTTTTCCGCGGCATGGCGAGCCAAGCTCTGCCCCCCCTTAGAGGAAGACGGCATCAATTCAAGCTGCTGAGAAAGCACCTCGGCCACCGAACTATCCAACGCTCGCGCATACGCAGCATTGCACATAATCAAACGCAAAGCATGATCGCGAAGCCAGACCGGAAAAGGCAGCGCGTTAAAACAAGCCACCAGATCAAACGGCCTGCCGCTCTCTTGCGACGCCGCGCCGGGGACCGCAGCAACCAGTGGAGCCTCCGGCAAAACGGCCTCACCGACGGTCGAAGCCTCCGCCGTTTTCTGGGCGGTGGGTTTCTGTACGGCTGGAGCTAACGTCTCTGGCGTGCCGACCGTCGCGGGATAATCGGAAAACCATAAAATATGAACCACCGGCCCCGAGGCCCCAACTCGGAATTGCCGTCCGTTGACGCGCAAAAGCCGCCCGTCTTTAACCGCATGCACATCGAGGACAAAAGCATCACCAACCGATTGCAGTTTCCGGAATCCGCCGAGCAAATCCGCGCCTTCCTTAATGCCGCCGATTAAATCATCCAGATGATTAATTTTTGTAAGACCTAGCCGTTGCGTCACGCCATGTTCGTCGCGCAACATGCCTTGAGGCGTAAACAGACAATATCCGCCGGGCATACAGCGCAACATAGATTGGAATCTGTCGGCAATAAACCGTATCTGACGGAAATGGCGTTCGTTTTGGAACTGCCTGCGACGCAGCCGCCACAAGGTCACCCCTTCGGCGATCGCGAAAATAGTTGTCGCCACAGCAACCAGCAAAGGCCATTGCAAGCCCAGAGCGGCGCTTGCAACAATCACAAAAACCAAAAGAGCGGCCAGAACCGCCAGTAAGGGAGCTTTTGTCAGCAATTGTTTAAGCATCAGACAATCTTTTATTGGAGAACACGCCTTCCTTTAATTAAGCCAAAAAAGGGGATAAGGGAACCTCTTTCGACCCCTTGCCCCGTTAAAACTGAAGACTTATACCGCCCGCGAAACAGGCGCAGAAACAGACCGCTGTGTTTTGTCGAAAAGAGACGCAATCACACGCACAGCCATCCGATGGGGCACGGACAAACGGAGCGTCAGCCCTTGTCTTTTAACAACCCCCGCCCGTTCATAAGGTTCAAGAGCCTCTAATTCTTCCGAAAAAGTTGACAAAGCATAATGATGCTTATGGCAAAGCTCTTCTAAATTGACTGCCATCGTACACATCAACGTCTCGATCACCTCGGCGCGCAATTTGTCTTCGGAGCGAATCGCCACCCCGCGCGTCACCGCCAACCCGTCCTTGCGAATAGCTTCTTCATAGGCCTGCGCGTCACGCACGTTTTGATAATAGGCCTCGGGCAACCGCCCGATCGAGCTAGCGCCGATCCCGATCAAAGACCGTGCATGATCGTCGGTATAGCCCTGAAAATTACGGTGCAGCCTCCCTTCACGGGCCGCAACCGCCAACGAATCCGCAGGCAAAGCAAAATGATCCATACCGATCTCGACATAACCGGCATCGCACAGAACCTTACGCGCCGCACTTTCCATAGCCAAACACGCATAGGGCCCCGGCAGAATATATTTCTCCAAGGCTTTTTGATGCTTTTTGGCCTGCGGAACATGAGCATAGGAAAATAAAGAGATACGGTCGGGCCGAAGCGAAGCCGCCTCCTCAGCCGCCAACGCCATGGACGCAGGCGACTGCAAAGGCAACCCATACATTAAATCAAAACTGATCTGTCCGATCCCCCCCTCGCGTAACGTCTCGCACACAGCGCGGACCTGTTCGAACGGCTGCTTGCGCCCGATAATTTCCTGCACGGCAGGATCAAAATCCTGAACCCCAAGGCTAACACGCGAAACCCCGAACAAAGACAAAACCTTGGCCTGCGCCTTGGTCACGAGCCGGGGATCAAGCTCGACAGCAATTTCCTGACAGGTACTAAGGTCATACCGACGGATAAGCTCGCCAAACAACAGGCCGAAATCCTTTTCGGACAAAATATTGGGCGACCCGCCACCCATATGGATACGCCCGACGCGTCTGGAACGTTCGGACAGACGCCCGACATTCTCCAACTCGCGCAAAACAAAGCCCAAATAATAGGTTACCCGATCATACCGCTGGGTCGCACAGGTGTTACACCCACAGTAAAGACACAAGGCCTGACAAAAAGGCACATGAAGATAAAGGGAAACCGGCTCCTCCGGCGACAAACCAGCCAAAGCCTTGCGATACGCCTCGACCGAAACGCCTTCTTGAAAGGCCGTAGCGGGAGGATAACTAGTATAACGCGGAACCGCCCGACCAAGCCAAAGCTCATCGCGTCCTGTTTTTTGGCCTAAAAGGCCAATAAAAGGATCGTCCAGATCCAGCCGCTCCTGCTCATCAAGGGCAGGCAGGACCGAAGAATAAAGAGCATTAGAACCAGTCAAGCAACGAACTCAAAAAACAAAATGAAAACGATTGAAGAAGCTTAGCATAGTCCCCAAGCTTACAAAAGACCGCATTTTACCCCCTCGGTCCATGACCCATTAAAAATTTAAAGGTTTTGCGCGAAGATAAAAAAACAGAGCCTACAACGCGAAAAGCGATGGCTGTATAGGGCGATGGCTGTATAGGGCGATGGCGATATCGGGATTTGGCTACATCGGAATATGGCTGGCGATATCGGGAGATAGCGATATCGGAAAATGGCTGTATCGGAATAAAGTCGAGCTTTTTAAGGATGCAGGGCTGTTTTTCAGCCGCCCCCCTTTGCCCCCGACCACCGCCCCCCACCACCACCCTCAACCTTTCTTCCCTTCCCCCGCCGTTTGTGCAGGCCCACCACCCTCCCCCTGCGGGAGGGTCGAAAACGCTTGTCGTTTTCGGGGAGGGGTCATCTAGCCTTATCTCTCCTCCCCCCCAACATTCGTCCTTCCGGACGCCCCCTTTTTCAGCCCTCGCCCACCAGCTTCCTCGCCTAACGCGTATATCCAGCCCCCTTCCTTCTTTAACAAAACACTCTGATTTTAATGAATCCTCCCCCTAAACCTGTGGCTAAAAAACCGCGCCCATAGGGAAAAACGACACATTAGGACCAAATTAAGGCTTGAAGACATTCCCTAAACGTTTTTTAATGTTTCTAGGCCATAGATCGTGCTTATTCCTTACCCCGGAAATTTCCTTACTTATGGAGAAAATCATGAAAAATTCCGTCAAAATCCTGCTCGCGGGCGCCATCTTCGCCTTGAGCCTCGGCGCGACCGCCTCCCAAGCTACGTCTCTGGATGTTGTTTTGGACAGCAACGGCACGCCCGTTATCACACGCAACGATGACTGCTTACGTTCGAATTGGCTGAGCGACACGGACGCTTGCAAAGGGGAAGAACCCGCCCCCGCAGCCCCACAAGTCCTGACCGAAACCAAGCCGATCTATTTCGCGTTTGGCCGTTCCTCTTTGACTCCCGCGGGCAAAAAAGCCTTGGACGCGATTGCGGCTGACATCACCACGCGTGGGGCCGCCGTTACTTCCGTCCGCGTTGCTGGCTTTGCCGACCGTATCGGCAGCGCCACAGCCAACGAAAAGCTTTCTAAAAAGCGCGCTGACCGCGTCCGTAAATATTTGGTCAGCAAAGGCGTCGTCAACGCTCAGGTTGTTGAAACCCGTTGGTTCGGCGACAGCGTTCCGTCCACGACCTGCGATAAGGGTCTGAGCAAGGCCAAGTTGATCAAGTGCCTGCAACCGGACCGCCGCGTTGATGTTGAAATCGACATGGTCCCCGCGCAATAAGCCGGGGCCTAAGCCAAAAGAAAACCCGCCGTCTCGAAAGAGCGGCGGGTTTTTTACGCCCTGTTTTTACGCCATATTCTTGGCAATAAAGTCCCAGTTAATCAAATGGTCCAGGAACTCCTGCAAAAAGTCAGGCCGCCGATTCTGGTAATCCAGATAATACGCATGTTCCCACACATCGCAGGTCACAAGAGCCTTTTGCCCGGAGGCAAGCGGCGTCATAGCATTGCCCGTCTTCATAATCTTAAGCGACCCCGCCTCCTCGACCAGCCAAACCCAGCCGCTACCGAATTGCGAAGCCCCAGCCTGTTTGAACTGCTCTTTAAACGCATCCACATCGCCGAAAGCACCTTGGATCGCCTCAGCGACTTTACCCGTCGGCAAACCGCCGCCCTTGGGGCTCATACTGTCCCAGAAAAAGGTATGGTTCCAAACCTGCGCGGCATTGTTAAACACGCCAGCCTTCGTCTCATCACCGACCGTCTGCTTAACAATCGCCTCCAACGCCGCAGAAGCCAGCGGCGTATCCTTAATCAAATTATTTAGATTGGTGACATAAGCCTGATGATGCTTACCATGGTGATATTCGAGCGTGCGGGCCGAAATATGCGGTGCCAAAGCTTCTTTGGGATAAGGCAATGCAGGAAGGTCAAAGGGCATAGCAATCTCCTTTCATCAAAAGAACTCAAGTCTCATCCGAGTGTTGCACATCCTTGCGCAAATCTTCAAGACAAGAACGATACCCCTCGGCATCGCCATATTCCAGAAATTTAACATAAAGCTCATGAGGATCGCGCACGCGCATAGAATGTTTGATGGGGCACCAAAATTGCTCCGTCCGAGCGGCAATCTCCCGCGCATAGGAAAAAACGCCATTTCCATACCCACAATAAAGACAGTTAATTTTCTCAATAAGGTTCAAATAAGCCAAATGGTGGCGATCCATCACGATAAAAGTGGAGCGCTTGACCAAAGGAATCCCATAGGCGCGGAAACAAACCATCTGGTACAGCGTAACCCAAAAATCCAAAAGAATAATCGGCAAAACCATCGAGTAAATGACCGGCGCGACGATAACGTTAAGCAAACCGGCGGACCGGAAATATTGAGGCATCCGCATCCGCATAGCGCGATGACGGATAACGATTTCCTCGGCGAACTCAGCAATTTTACCGCGCAGCTTAACATGGTAAAGATCGCGACTTTTCTGGAACTCCTCTTCCAACCGGTCTTCGAGCTGGCGGATTCGTTCGACAATTTCATTAATCTGATCGTTCATGCAAACCTTCACCCTATAGGAGCCACTCGGTGGATGCTAAAGGCTAAAGGAACAAACCTCAATAGCGATAATGCTCGGCCTTATACGGCCCTTCGACCGGCACCCCTAAATAAGAGGCCTGCTTTTCGGTCAACACCGTCAGCTTTGCGCCGAGCTTATCCAAATGCAACCGCGCGACTTTTTCATCGAGATGCTTAGGCAAGGTATAAACTTTCTTGTCGTACTTGCCGGGATTGCACCACAGCTCGATCTGCGCGAGCGTCTGGTTGGTAAAGGAAGCGCTCATCACAAAGCTAGGATGC
>JBFWLD010000057.1:0-10119 GCA_050252315.1 Bdellovibrionales bacterium | reverse complement strand
TGTTAGCCTGATGTGGAACAAGGAAATCAATCGCCTCGCCGGTCAGGCCATTAGCCTCCAACGCCTCATCGACAACTTCAGATAAACGCAGTACCGCATGACGAAAAACTTCCTTGCCGTCCATGCGCATATAGCCAAACGTCGCCGTCGATCCCACGCCGCCATCCACAAAAAGATGATCGTACTGCCGCCCATCCGCATGCAAATGCGTGGAAATCACGCCCCGATCCTGCACGCCGCCCTCACTCTGCCCGGCTTGCAACACAACAGCCCCGGCCCCATCGCCAAACAAAACGCAGGTTGTGCGATCATTCCAGTCCAACAAATGAGAAAGCGTCTCGGCTCCAATCACCAAAACAGTCTTGGCCTGTCCAAGGCGAATAAAATTATCGGCCAGCGTCAACGCATAAACGAACCCGGAGCACACAGCCTGCACATCAAAAGCAAACCCGCGAACCATACCGAGCTTGGCCTGCACGCGTGCCGCCGTCGAAGGGAAAACATTGTCCGGAGTCGTCGTCGCAACGATAACGGCATCAACAGCCTCAACCCCGATACCGGCATAATCCAAAGCCTCTTTGGCGGCCCCGACCGCTAAATCAGAAGTAAATTGCCCCTCTTTAGCATAATGGCGCTGACGAATTCCGGTACGCTGAACGACCCATTCGTCGGACGTATCAACACCCCGCGCCGCCAAATCCTTATTGGTGACAACCTGATCGGGCAAAAACCCGCCGCATCCGATAAGCAAAGACCTGATGGCCATTAAAAATTTTCCCCGGCAAGAGCGACCGATTGAATCGTATCGGCCTGTTCTTCGGGCTCGACAGAATCATAGTGACGAGCAAGGGCTTCCCCGATCCGCTCGTTAAAGTGATGCGCGACCAGATCGCGCGCCACGCCAATAGCATTGGCAAACCCTTCAAAATCCGTACCGCCATGACTTTTGACGCATACCCCTTGCAGCCCCAAAAACATGGCGCCGTTATAGCGGCGCGGATCGGCGCGAAGGCGCATTTTCTTTAAACTTCCACGCGCAAAAAGATAGCCGATCTTGGCCATCAGGGATTGCTGGAAGCACTGACGCACCATCTGCGAAACGAATCTCGCCGTACCTTCGGCGGTTTTCAAAGCAATATTACCGCTAAACCCGTCCGTCACGATAACGTCAACAGCCCCGGCCATAATATCGTTGCCTTCAACATAACCGTGGAAAGTCCCCGGAATGGGGCGTTCGCGCAAAATCGAAGCGGCAGTACGCACCTCGTCATGCCCCTTCATTTCTTCGACACCAATATTCAAAAGGCCGATGGAAGGATTGCGAACGCCAAGCACGGCACTACAAAAGATAGCGCCCATCAACGCAAATTGAACAAGGTTCTCGGCATCGCATTCAAGGTTGGCGCCAAGGTCAAGCACAACGCTCTCACCTGTTTGGGTCGGAAAAACAGTGGCAATAGCAGGCCGATCAATACCGGGCATCGTCTTTAAAACGAACTTGGCCATGGCCATTAAAGCACCAGTATTCCCGGCAGAAACGACACTAACAGCCTCCCCGGAAGCCACGGCGTTGATGGCAAGCCGCATGCTGGATTTACGTCCCTGACGCAACGCATGGGAAGGCTTCATGCACGGAGAAATAGCCTCAGGCGTATGACGAAGTTCGCTCACAGCCTCAAGCGCAGGATATTTCTTAAGGATAGGCCCAACCTGAGCCTCATCCCCGAAAATCAAAAAGGACACACCGGGATAACGTTCCAAAGCAACGTTGGCCCCCGCCAAAACCATAGCAGGCCCATCGTCGCCGCCCATGGCGTCAAGAGCAATTACCGTCGATTTTGGGTCCAATGCCACCGGGAGCCCCCCAGGGTCAGTTACGAAGCCGACTTGGACTTGATAACGCTGCGGCCATCGTAATGACCGCAAGCGGCACAAACCGTGTGCTGCAACTTAGGTTCGCCACAATTCTTGCATTCGACGGCGTTAGCGCCAGTCAACGCATGATGCGAACGGCGCATGTCGCGCGCGGATTTTGAAGTTTTCCTTTTGGGTACAGCCATAACACATACTCACGAAAAAATAAGGCGCGCCCCCGGTTCACGGTGGCTGCGCGGACTCCCCTGTTTTAGGCAAAAAGCGACAAATTGCAAGCAAAAAGAAATAATCATTATCCGCCAAACAATTACCCTTCCATCAAACCGAAAAGGTTACCCCGCCCGCCCTATGGTTAACGCACAGGGGGCCAAACTCAGTAAATTTCTGTTGGTTTTGTTCGATCAAGGCCCCAAAAAACACCGTCATGCCAGCGAAGGCTGGCATCCCATTTGGTTTTGGGCCAGTTTTCGTTTTTTGTTAAGCCGAGTTATTTGCCCTGTCCCCCTTCTGAAACTATTCCGGATATGATATAACAAAAGTCCTTTTCACTGGATCAATCAGACAGGCCGCCCATGAACGCCCTTAAGACCGACCTTATCGTCCCCAGCCACATTGGCTCTTGGCTTACGGAAAGGCCCCCCTCTTTGGTGCTCTTCGCCTATATCAAGGTAAAGGGGAAACCCTACGTTCTGGCCCGCAGCCCGAGCGCAGATCCAAAGCATGCCCAAGACTTTCTGCATGTTTTAGCACGCGGCGCTTTTCCCAACGACCTATCCGCCGATAAAAGCAAGGTCAATCTCAGCGCTATAAGCCGCAACCTTTTGCACTATTACGCGGGCTTTACCGAAACAAATTTCCCCGACGCAGGCCCCCTTGAAATTCTCCACCGGGAGGCGACGCCGCTTTTCTCCGGCCCCAAAGAAAATCAAGAAATCATCGTCGCATGCCAAAACCTCGGCACGTTTGAAGCCCTGCCGCCGATCGTAAAGCCCAGCCAAGGCGGAGTCTATCCGGAAGCCATCAAGGACAACCCAGCCGCTCTCAAACAATGCGAAACCTATCGCAGCAAAGTTGCTTGGCTGGACTTTGAAAAGGCTATGCAGAATCTTACACAAAAAGGCAATATCCGAGCGCCCTCTTATGTGCGCGAACCGGGGCTGACCGCTTTTCATGTTCAGGGCCTAACCTTGCAAGATGGTGCCCACTTCACCCAAAATCCGAAAATTTCCATGCCGATGCAGGGAAGCATGGTTTACGCCTTTCAACTTTTCGGTAAATACATCGGAGCCTCAACCGGCACGCCGCCGAACGGACGCGACAAATGGATTACCGACGCCATGCTGGCCAACTATTTGTGCGTCATGGGGTCCCCTTACAATACCGACCCGCGCGTCCCGCAACATTGCGCGAAAGGGCCGACATCCGACCACATCATCGGTTAGCCCTTTAGCCCTCTCTTGACTTTCGTGCAGGCCCACCACCCTCCCCTGCGGGAGGGTCGAAAATGCCAAGGCATTTTCGGGGAGGGGTCCCCCCCACCAACAACAGCCCTTCCCATTCGGGAACGGCGCGCCTTTTCCTTACCGGAAAAGGCTTTACTTTATTTTAGCGATCAGATTCACGTTCTTAGGCTGGCATCTAAAGCCGCAAGCCTAAGAACGATCTGATTGCTTTAGCAAAGCAAACGGATTCATCGGCGTAATCTCAGCCGTCGCCGAAGGCCCGTTCGCCTCGACGCGCCCCAACTCAGCCCCTTCTTTACGCGGATAAGGATCAAGCGCCGTCGCCAAATGTTGCGAGGCAAGCTCGCCTAAATCAATGACGCCGTTTTCGATCGGCTCAGGCGCCTCAGCCTCGCCGATATCGCCAAGAGGACCTTCCCGATCATTCTTAATCAAATGCGGCGGCGCATAAAGCACATTAATGGTGTCGCGAACCTGAGAGGGGACAGGCTCCAACGTCACGACGCATTGCTGAACGACCTCGGCCAGAATAGTACCGGTCACAGCAATCATCGCCCCTTCCGCACGATCCACATTCAAAAAAGCCTCAAAGCGGGGCAACTCAATCAAACCAAACCGTTCGGCTAGTCCCTGCCGCTCAAGGGGAGAAGCAACAATCTTTTCCTCTACCCCGCCAAGGGGAATCCGATCCACCTTCAAAGGCCGCGATAATTCAGGGACGGGTAGTGTTATATTGTTTTTCATATGCTTATCTTGCCTCACCTCTATTGAAAAAATCCTCGCACCATGCACCTTAAGAACCCCGCCCTCAACGTCTTTGAGCAAAACTTTCCCCCCCAGAGCGATAACCTGATGCAATCGTAATACCTAACAAAAACATCGTCATCCCGGTGTAAACCGGGATCCAGGCCCAAACCCAAACCATTTATCCTGAGCCGTGGGTTTTATGCGCCCCCCCCTAATCCAGCTCTCCCTTAAAGAACCAATCCCCTGCCGTTGTCATCCCGGACGCCCCTTTTTCAGGGGCGATCCGGGATCCCATTTCCTTTATCCCTTCTCCATAAGCGGCTGCCTTACCCTGAATGCCGGATGCTGAATGCCGAATACTCTTTTTCCCTTCCCCTCTTACAAAATTAGAGGCATGATTACCACCATGAATCGACCCGTTCTCACAAAGGCCACCCTCTACCTGCTCCTTTGGGGCATGACTGCCTGCGCGCCGACAATTGCCAATCGCGGCAACATGATTGAACCGGAGAAGCTCGCGGAAATCACCGTGGGCGAAAGCACGCGCGAACAAGTCGCCACAGCGCTGGGCAGCCCGACACAAGTCGGAACCTTTGATGAAAAGGCTTGGTACTACTTTGGGCGCAGCACCAAACAGTACGCCTTTCTGGATCCGGAGATCGTCAAACAACAAGCAATTGAAGTCCACTTTAACGATGAAGGCGTCGTCACCTCCATTGCCGAGCTTGACCCCAGCGAAGCGCAAGAAATCGCGCCCATCGCACGCCGCACGCCGACCTACGGACACGAAACGACAATTGTGGAACAGCTCGTCGGCAACCTAGGCCGCCCCGGCGGTCTAGCCGGACGTGAGAGTAAAAAATAAAAGCTATCCAGCGCTACAGGAAGCAACAGGCTTTGACACAGGGATAACCCCTCGCCGAGCCAGAACATCCAAAGGATAGACCAGCGCCGAAGAAAGAGCATCAAAGATTTTATGAGCAACGCCAGCCTTAGGCTTCGCTACAAAAGCGCTGCTGCTTAGGCTTTCGGGCTCTTTTTCTCGCGCAGCTTGTCGCGCCTTATCTTCCTGATAACTGATAACAGCCAAACGGAAAACGCCGACCGTTCCCAGACAGCCCGCCGCAACAGCACTCCATTTTCCAGCGGGCACAGCCGCCATCGCATTAATAAAAGTCCCCAGCGTGGTTAGCATAAACGGAGCGGCTGAATTCGTAAATTTCTTAGCCAAAACGCCTGCCGCTGAAAAAGCAATAATCGAGATTCCCATCGTTGCGGAAGCAAGCGCCGGAATATTATTGAAAGGATGCGTTAAAAGGTTCATGCCGCCACCCGCGACAAGACCAAAGGTTGAATCGGCCAGCCCATAATATAGGGCTGGATGGGTGAGCAGCTTTGTAACTCCCTTAGCCGTCTGGCTAAATTGCAACGCTTTGACCTTTTCACTCACCGCCAAAAATCCGCCACTCGCATAGCAAAGTGCCGCAACCCCGTACATCCACATACCGGGCGTGCAAAAGGAAACGAACGAAGCCTCCAACGAACCAACGGCGGCGATACGCAAATCCGCAGGGAAAGGTTCACCTAAACGGCCCATCCCATCCGCGAACTTATTCAAAAACCATGGAAGCTTTTCCCCGGCCTCTTTTTTCCTGCGGCAATAAGCGCCTCCGGCTATCACCACACAAGAAGCGGCAGGGCCCGCAGGGGCCGCCCAGTTTCCGATACCCCCATAAAATGGAACATTGGCCACGGAAAAAGAAAACCCCGTAGAAGCTTTGTTGACCAGTCCATGGACCGCTTTAGAGAATAACTTTGTAAAATAAGGCTTCACACACAAATTCCAGTAAGAACGAATGGCAAAGATTTACCACGCGCCCCAACGCGCAATCAACGCAAGGAAATGGTTAATTTGGTTTCATCTATGTTTTGGGTGCCTTTTAGCCGCTCGTGTTCCCTTTTTAAACGAAGGGGAAGACGCCGCTGGGGAGCCGCTAATAATTTCAAGTTCGGCGGCTTCGAGACGACGAATCTCATCCCGCAACCGCGCCGCTTCTTCGAACTCCAAATCCCCAGCCGCCTGCCGCATCTGTTTTTCAAGGTCGCGCAGATGAGCCTGCAAATCCTTGCCCGACAGCGTCGCCGCGCCGACGGCGACCTGCACATGATCTCCCCGTTCATAAACGGAAGCAAGAATATCGTCGATATTCTTCTTCACACTTTCCGGCGTAATCCCGTGTTCACTATTATAAGCCTGCTGCTTTTCGCGGCGGCGCGCCGTCTCATCCAAAGCTGCCTGCATGCTGCCGGTAATCTTATCTGCATAGAGAATAGCGCGACCATCGACATTACGCGAAGCACGCCCGATCGTCTGGATCAACGAAGTCCGCGAACGCAAATAGCCTTCCTTATCCGCATCTAAAATCGCAACCAGCCCACATTCAGGAATGTCCAACCCCTCGCGCAGCAAGTTAATCCCGACCAACACATCGCACACGCCAAGCCGCAAATCGCGAATAATCTCGATCCGCTCCAACGTATCCACGTCCGAGTGAATGTACCGAACCTTAATCCCGGCATCGCCCATATATTCGGTCAAAGCCTCGGCCATCTTCTTGGTCAAAGTCGTGACCAAAACACGCATGCCCTTTTGCACAACGGCATGCACTTCGGCCAAAAGATCGTCCACCTGTTTCTCCGTTGGCCGAATAATCACAGGCGGGTCGATCAAGCCCGTCGGGCGCACAATCTGCTCCGTAAACACCCCCTTGGTTTGCTCTAACTCCCAAGGCCCCGGCGTCGCAGAAACGAAAATACTTTGCGGGCGCATACGGTTCCACTCGTCAAACTTCAGCGGCCTGTTATCCACACAGGAAGGCAAGCGAAACCCATAATTCGCGAGCGTCGTCTTGCGCTGAAAATCCCCACGCGCCATCGCGTTCAACTGCGGGATCATGTTGTGACTTTCATCCACGAACAGGATCATCTTTTCCGGCAAATATTCGAACAAAGTCGGCGGAGGTTCCCCCGGCGCGCGCCCGGTCAGATAACGCGAATAATTCTCGATCCCCGAACAAGAGCCCGAAGCCAGCATCATCTCCATATCAAAGGTAATGCGTTCGCGTAAGCGTTGCTCTTCGATCAATTTGCCTTGCGCAAGAAGCCCTGCCAACTGTTCCTTCAAATCCACCTTAATATGCTCAACCGCCTGCTCGATCGTAAATTGAGGCGTGACATAGTGGCTGTTGGCATAAAGCTTGATCCCATCCAGTTCCTTGCCTTTTTCGCCGGTCAAAGGATCAATCTCGGTAATCTTCTCGATCTCGTCGCCGAACAAAGAAATCCGCCACGCGATACTCTCCAAGTGAGCGGGAAAAACTTCGATCGTATCGCCCTTGACGCGGAAATCGCCACGCCCAAACCCAAGATCGTTGCGCCGATAGTGCAAAGAAACAAACGAGCCCAACAATTCCTTAAGCGGAATCTCCTGCCCACGTTTCAGAGTAACCACCATATCCTGATACGTCTCGACCGACCCGATACCGTAAATGCACGAGACGGAGGCCACCAAAATCACATCGTCGCGTTCCAGCAAAGACCGCGTCGCGGCATGTCGCATCCGGTCAATCTGCTCATTAATCATGGACTCTTTTTCGATATAAGTGTCCGTCTTGGGAACATAAGCTTCGGGCTGATAATAATCGTAATAGGAAACAAAATACTCAACGGCATTCTCAGGAAAAAAGCTCTTCATCTCCCCATAAAGCTGAGCCGCCAACGTCTTGTTCGGCGCCAACACCAAAGCAGGCCGCTGCAACGTCTGAATGACCTGCGCCATAGTAAAAGTCTTGCCCGAACCCGTGACGCCCAGCAAAACCTGATCCCGCAGCCCGTCGGACAGCCCCGCGCACAGCTCCGCAATCGCCGCGGGCTGATCCCCGGCGGGCTGATAGTCGGACACAAGCTTAAAAGCCCGCCCCGCCTCAGGCCGATAGTCCGGCCTCTTCACATCTGCAAAAATCGGAAAAACCACACTCTACCCACCCTCATATCTATATTAGCCAATTTCTGCCTTTGAAACAAACAGCGAATCTCCTCTTCCCAAGCCCCCCAATTCCCTGCTAAAACAGCGACATGACAGTTTTCGTACGCTTTGCGCCCTCGCCGACCGGTCGTTTGCATATTGGCAATATCCGCGCGGCCCTTTTTAACTATTTGTTCGCCCATAAAAATGGCGGGCGCTTTTTGCTGCGCCTTGACGACACGGACCAAGAACGTTCCACCCAAGAATTTGCTCAAGCGATTGAGCGCGACATGCGCTGGCTCGGCTTGACATGGGACGCGTTCGACAAACAGTCCTCCCGCACGCACCGCTATCAGGAAGAGCTGGAAAAGCTGAAAGCCGCAGGACGCGTCTATCCGTGTTTTGAAACGCCGGACGAGCTAAACCTGAAGCGCAAAACCCAGCTTGGCCGAGGCCTCCCGCCGGTCTATGACCGCGCCGCCCTGAAACTCTCACCGGACGACATCGCCAAGCTGATTGAAAGCGGCAAGAAACCGCATTGGCGCTTTAAGCTGGACCATGTGGATGTCGAATGGGACGATCTGGTGCAAAAGCACAAAGCCTATCCGGCCTCAGCAATCTCCGATCCGGTGATCGTGCGCGAAGACGGCATCCCGCTTTACACCTTCTGCTCGGTTGTCGATGACGCGGATATGGGCATCACCCATGTCATCCGCGGCGAAGACCATGTCACGAACACCGCCGTACAAATCCAGCTCTGGCAGGCCGTGACCGACAAACCCGTACCACAGTTCGCGCATTTCCCGCTGCTCGTAAACGCTACGGGCGAGGAAATGAGCAAACGTCTAGGCACACTATCCATCGCCTCCCTGCGCGACGACATGCACATCGAGGCCATGGCGATCAATTCGCTTCTAGCCAAGCTCGGCACGTCGGACCCGATTACGCCCTGCCTGAGCATGAACGAACTGGCCCAAAGCTTCGACTTTGCAAAAATCTCTCGCAACACAGCCAAGTTCGACGTGGAAGAGTTAAAAATCCTCAGCGCCAAAATCATCCACCAAACCCCGTTTAGCGCCATCAGCGAACGGCTCGACACGCTGGGCCTCGGCCATGTGACGGAGGCTTTCTGGAACGCCGTCCGAGCCAACCTGACCACGATCGAAGACGTGCGTTTGTGGTGGCAGGTCGCGAACGGCCCCGTCTCCCCACTCATCGAAGAGAAACCCTTTATCGACGAAGCCGCCGCCCTTCTGCCCCCCGCGCCATGGGATCAAACGACATGGTCCACATGGACGAACGCGGTCAAAGAAAAAACAGGCCGCAAAGGCAAAGAGCTGTTCATGCCGCTCCGCCGCGCCCTGACCGGCCTCGACCACGGCCCGGAACTGAAAGTTTTGTTGCCATTGATTGGAAGGGAAAACGCGCTCAAACGACTAACGGGAACGCAAGCATGAATCGAGGCATTCGGCATCCAGCATTCGGCATTCAGGGGAAATCCTTCTTCAACCTTTCCCCCCAAAATGCAGGCATGCCATTTCGTCCCATCAAAAAACGATGTAGCCCCCCTGAATGCTGAATGCCGAATGCTAAATGCCATTTTACGAGGTTCCCATGCCCACCCTACACATCTACAACACGCTCACCCGTCAAAAGGAAGTTTTCGAACCGCTCGATCCGTCCCATGTCCGCATGTATGTCTGCGGCCCGACGGTCTATGACTTTGCGCATGTCGGCAACGCACGCCCAGTTGTCGTCTTCGACACGCTGTACCGCCTGCTCAAGCGCCACTATCCGAAAGTCACCTATGCCCGCAATATCACGGACGTGGACGATAAAATTCTGGCCCGCGCCAAGGAACGCAATGTCTCGATCAAAGAGCTGACGATCGGCACGACCAAACTCTTTCACGAAGACATGGACCACCTGAACGCGCTACGCCCGGACCACGAGCCTCGCGCCACGGATTACATCGGCCAGATGATCGAGCTTACCCGAACCCTGATTGAA
>JBFWLD010000056.1:0-10237 GCA_050252315.1 Bdellovibrionales bacterium | reverse complement strand
AGGCCCGAACCCAAAACATCATCCAAGGCCGTGGGTTTTATGCGGAATCCAGCCCGCCATTCCATCTTCGCATTCCCTTTCCATTAAAGAACCCATCCCCCACCGTTGTCATTCCGGGGCGCGCCTTGGCGCGAACCCGGAATCCCATTTGGTTTGTTTTTTTACCTTTGCCGCTCCTCCCACCGCCCCAAATCCGTCAAACTTGCAAGATAAAGCTCAAGAGGTTAGGCTTCGCACCTCCACCACGCTTTTGTTCCTAACGAGGTCGTATGAAACTTTCGGTCCGTATCCTCTCTTTGCTTGCCGGCCTGTCGCTCGCGGCGTGCGGCGGGGGCCGCGTGGCCCAAGCCCCGTCTTCCGAAACCGGACAAGTAGCCACAGGCGGGGGCTATTACAAAGTCGGACGGCCCTACAAAATCAAGGGTAATTGGTACTACCCCAAAGAAGATTACAGCTATGATGAATCAGGCATTGCCTCATGGTACGGCGCGGATTTTCATAACCAGCTTACAGCGAATGGCGAGGTCTATAATAAAAACGAGCTGACCGCAGCCCATAAAACGCTGCCCATGCCCAGCCTTGCGCGAGTTACCAATCTGGAAAACGGACGGTCGATTGTGGTCCGGATCAATGACCGAGGGCCGTTCTCCGGTGCGCGTATCATCGACGTTTCCCAGCGATCCTCCCAGCTTTTGGGGTTCGAGCGTCAAGGCACAGCCAAGGTCCGTGTTCAAGTCTTGGCGGATGAAAGCAAGGCGATCGCGGATGCGATGCGTACCTATGGCGGCCCGTCGCAGCAAGCACCGCAGATGGATCCTTACCCCAAGGAGCCGGAACCCCAAATCGCCTCGGTGGAAGAGGTGCCGCTTGACAATACCGTCTATACGCAACCCGCGTCTCAGCCCTTGCCGCCGATGCAGTCCGTGCATCCGGTGGCGGAATATGTCCAGTTGCCGGTTACGGGCGCCAATCAAATTTACGTTCAGGCCGGAGCCTTCACAAATCTCACCAACGCGCAACGTCTGACAACTAATTTGCAAAAAGTCGGAACCACAAGGATTGCGCAGGCTGTTGTGAAGGGTGTTCAATATTATCGCGTGCGAGTCGGCCCCGTGGCTACGGTTGCAGACGCGGATAAGCTTCTCAAACGCGTGATGCGTTCCGGTGCGGATAATGCGCGCATCATCGTTGACTAATCTCACAAAGAGAAAAAGGGAGATCCAATTCGAATGAAAAAGGTACTGTTTGTTCTTGCATGGCTTTGCTTGCCGTTGACCTTCCAAACCGCCCATGCGCAGGAGTCAGCCTCCTCGATATCCCCGCTTGAGACATTAGCCAAGCAGGCGCTTATCATGGAAGCGCAAACCGGCGACATTCTTTATGCCAAAAACGCGGAAGAGCAAATGCCGACCTCGTCGATGAGCAAGGTCTTAACCATGTATCTTGTTTTTGACGCCATCAAGAACGGCAAGATCGGTCTGGATAGCATGGTGACGGTCAGCGACAATGCGCGCGCGCAGGTCGGCTCGCGTATGTTCGTGAATGCGGGCCAAGAAGTCTCGGTCAATGATCTGGCGCAAGGCGTGATTGTGCAGTCGGGTAACGACGCTGCGGTTGCGTTGGCGGAAGCGGTTTCGGGCACCGAAGCCAGCTTTGCCGAATTGATGAACGCCAAAGCCAAAGAACTTGGCATGACGCATTCCCATTTCATGAACGCGACGGGCCTGCCGGACCCCCAGCATTATTCGACGGCGGGCGACCTAGCGCTTTTGGCGCGTGCGTTGGTCACGGACTTTCCGGAGCACTACCACTATTACAGCCAAAAAGAGTTCACCTTTAACAACATCAAGCAGGGCAATCGTAACCCGCTCCTTTATCGGAATATGGGGGTGGACGGGATCAAGACCGGCCATACGGACGCAGCGGGCTATGGGCTGATCGCTTCGGCCTTGCGCGAAAATCGGCGTGTGATCGTGGTGGTCAACGGCCTGTCGAGCATGCAGGAACGCGCGGACGAACCCGCCAAGTTGATAGAGTGGGCGTATCGCGAATACGGTCTCTACAGTTACTTAGACCCGACCAAACCGGCAGGCGAAGCCAAAGTCTGGCTCGGGGTGCAGCCCACGGTTCCTGTCGCCGCCGCGAAGAGCGTCCAACTCAGCTTGCCGCGTGCGCAAAAGGATGATGTTAAAGTCAGCTATCAGGTGAATGGCGAAATCGAAGCCCCGATTGTCAAAGGCCAGGTCGTCGGTCAAGCGACCGTATCAGCCCCGGGCAAGGAAACGATCGAAATTCCGTTGGTAGCGATACAGGACGTCGCGAAAATGGGCTTGCCGCAAGCGTTGTGGGCCAAGTTCAAACGCGCTATCGGCAAGGAGTAACATGCCGCGCGGTCGTTTCATAACGTTGGAAGGCGGGGAGGGGGCTGGCAAATCGACGCAGGCCCGCTTCCTCGTATCCTTATTAGCCCGGCACGGGATCGAAGCGATCGCCACGCGGGAAGTCGGCGGCTGTCCGGGCGCGGAAGACATCCGCAGCCTGTGGCTTTCCAAACCGCAAGGTTTTTGGGACCCGCTGACCGAAGTGATGCTCATTATGGCGGCGCGGCGCGAGCATCTAATGAAAAAGATTCTCCCGGCGCTGGAACAAGGAAAATGGGTCGTCTCCGATCGGTTCATCGACTCCACACGCGCCTATCAGGGGATAGGCCTCGACCTTGGCTTGGATAAAATCGACACGCTTTATCGCGAAATTGCTGGAGATTTCTGGCCGGACAAAACCCTCTTGCTTGATTTACCGGTTGAAACCGGCTTGGCCCGTATGACGGCGCGTTCCACCGAAACCGACCGCTACGAACAGCAAGACGCCGTCTTTCACGAAAAACTCCGCCAAGGCTTTTTATCGCTCGCCCGAGCAGAGCCGTCACGCCTAACCGTAATCGACGGGTCTGGCGAGCCCCAAGCCGTGTCCGTTCTTTTGGAAAAAGCGATCCGACCTTTGATCGAGGCGTCCTCCAGCCATGCTTGAAATCCCAGCCCCGTATCAAAGTCTAGCTGTTATCGGTCATGACGCCGCCAAAACCCAGATTCAAGATTCCTACGCCAGCGGACGCCTGCACCATGCGTGGCTAATCACCGGCCCAGAGGGGATCGGCAAAGCTACCTTGGCCTATCACATGGCGCACCATATTTTGTCGGGCGGCGAAAATACCTTTGGCCGATTTAATCCGGAGCACCCGACCGCCCGCCTGATTATGGCGCAGGCACATCCGGACCTGTTCGTCCTCGACCGCCCGCACGACGAAAAAACAGGCCGCCTTAAAGATTCCATTCCGGTAGAGCAGGCGCGCAAACTCGGCCCGTTCCTTTCCATGACGGCGAGCTACGGGCACGGTCGCGTCGCCATTCTTGACGAAGCCCATGCCCTGAACCGGAACGGGCAAAACGCGATCCTTAAAATGATCGAAGAGCCCCCGACCGGAGCCATCATGATCCTGACCGCGACGACGGCAGGCTTCTTGCTGCCGACGATCCGGTCGCGCTGCCGCCTTTTGGCATTAGACCCGCTTCCCGCAACGCAGATGGAGATTATCCTCTCCCGTTTAGGCGTTGAACTCGCGCCCGACATGCCCAAGCAAGATCTCTTTGACTTTGCCCAAGGCAGCATAGGCCGCGCCCTTTCGGTGATCCAGTCGGACGTCTGGCCGTTATTCGGCGAAGTGCAAACGCTGTTGCAGGCTCTACCGACCTTGGACCTGCCACGAGTCCATAAACTAGCGGACCGACTTTCCCGCAAGGACGAATCCGAAAGCTACGAAGTCCTAACGTCGTTGATCGAAGACACCCTGCGCCGCGCCGTCCGAAGCGTCGCCTTAGGCCAAAGCGACCCGACCGGGCTCAGCCTGAAACTAGCGGCGAACGGGCGACTTGATAAGGCGCTGGATATATGGGAAAACGTTAAAAAGACGTTCGTAACGGCGCAAACCGCTAATCTGGATCGTAAGTTGGCGCTTATCAACGTATTTTCAACGCTAAGCCGCGACTTGGCATAGGTTTAACTAAGCGTCATGCCAGCGCAGGCTGGCATCCCATTTGGTTAGCCGAGATAAGGTTGTTAAAGGAAGAGACTTAAATCCATGACCCAAAAATATTACCTCACGACTCCGATTTATTATGTAAACGACGTCCCGCATATCGGCCACGCCTATACGACGATGGCGTGCGACGCCTTGGCGCGGTTCAAGCGGCTGGACGGGTACGACGTGATGTTTTTAACCGGCACGGACGAACACGGGCAAAAGATCGAAAAAGCGGCCCAAGCGGCAGGCATGGCCCCGCAAGCCTTTACAGACAAAGTCTCACAAAATTTCCGCGATCTCGCGAAAGCGATGAACTATTCGAACGACGACTTCATCCGCACGACGCAGGAGCGCCATTATAAAGCCGCCCAACATCTCTGGAGCGAACTGATCGCGCGTGATGAAATCTACCTTGATAAATATGCGGGTTGGTACGCGGTGCGGGACGAAGCCTATTACGGCGAAGACGAATTGACGGACGGGCCGAACGGCAAAAAGATCGCCCCTTCCGGAGCCGAGTGCGAATGGGTCGAAGAAGAAAGCTATTTCTTCCGCCTGTCCAAGTGGGGCGACCGGCTTTTACAGTTCTACAACGAAAACCCAGAGTTCATCCTTCCCCTGACGCGCCGTAACGAGGTCACCAGCTTCGTCAAGCAAGGCCTGCGCGACCTGTCGGTTTCCCGCTCGGCGATTAAATGGGGGATTCCGGTTCCGGGCGACGACAAGCATGTCATGTATGTGTGGCTGGACGCGCTGACAAATTATATCACGGCGGTCGGCTACCCGGATACGCAAAGCGAAACCTACCAAAAATATTGGCCTGCGGACGTGCATATGGTCGGCAAAGACATCCTGCGCTTCCACGCGGTTTATTGGCCTGCCTTTTTGATGGCGGCAGGCCTGCAACCACCCAAACGTATTTTCGCGCATGGATGGTGGACGAACGAAGGCCAGAAAATTTCGAAATCCTTGGGCAACGTGATCGACCCGTACGATTTGATCCAAACCTACGGGCTTGACCAAACGCGTTACTTTCTGCTCCGCGAAGTCCCCTTCGGCAATGATGGCGACTATTCCCGCAGTGCGATGATTGCGCGTATCAATAGCAATCTGGCGAACGATTTTGGCAATTTGGCCCAGCGCACCTTGTCGATGATCGCCAAGAACTGCGAGGCCAAAGTCCCGTCCCATGGTGATTTTACCGAAGCCGACAACGCGTTGTTGAGCAAAGCCTATGGCCTGCTGGACGAAATCCGTCGTGAAATGGATGTGCAAGCCTTCCACAAAGCGCTTGACGCGTTGTGGAGCGTCATTGGCGACGGCAACCGCTATGTGGACGAGCAAGCGCCATGGACTCTCAAGAAAACGGACCCACCGCGTATGGCAACGGTGTTGTATGTCTTGGCGGAAACGATCCGGTGCGTAGCAGTTTTGGTGCAGCCCTTCATGCCGGAGTCGATGAGCAAAATGCTGGACCAGTTAGCCGTCCCAGAAGATGACCGCAGCTTTGCGACGCTCAACGCCGCCAAAGCCCTTGTCCCCGGCACGCCACTACCGCCGCCGTCAGGCGTTTTCCCGCGTTTTGTGGAAGAAGAAAATTGAATTTTCGAGAGGCAGGCCTTAAAATAATAAATCTCACGATTAAGGAAGACGTCATGCCAGCGCAGGCTGGCATCCCATTTGTTTTTCTAAGCCCGTCGTTTGGTTTATCTGTCTTGTCTGGAATCAAAGGCATAAAATATGTACGTCGATAGCCATTGTCATCTGGATTTCGAACAGTTCGACAAGGACCGCGACGCGATTGTCCAGCGCGCCCGCGCAGCGGGGGTGGAGCGCATGGTCACCATCTCCACCAGCCTGAAATCCTTTCCCAAGGTTTTGCAAATCGCCGAAACCTACGAGGACGTTTATTGCAGCATCGGCCTGCACCCGCACGACGCGGATAAAGAAGGCCATCTGGTCACGGGCCATTGTTTGGTCGAACAGCTCAACCACCCGAAGATTGTCGGCATCGGGGAAACGGGCTTGGACTATTTCTATGAATATTCGTCGAGGGAAGGGCAGCAGGAAGCTTTTCGCAAACATATCCGGGCCGCCATAGCCTCGGGCGTACCCTTAATCATCCACACGCGCGAAGCCGAAGCCGACACGATCCGCCTGTTGGAGGAAGAACGTAAAGGCTGCGAGGATCGTCTGCGCGGCGTGCTGCATTGTTTCAGTTCGAACCGGGAACTGGCGGAGTACGCTATCCAGATTGGTTTTTACATTTCTGTCTCGGGCATGTTGACCTTCAAAAAGTCGGAAAACATCCGTGAAATCATCCAAGACGTTCCCAAAGACCGTCTGTTGATTGAAACGGATTCGCCGTATCTGGCCCCGATTCCGTATCGAGGAAAAACCTGCGAACCGGCCTATGTCGTCCACACGGCGCAAAAGCTGGCCGAGGTCAAAGAAACACCAGTGGAAGAAATGGCCAAAATTACGACAGAAAACTTCTATACCCTCTTCGATAAAGTCCAAAGAGCCTGAAAACGAATGTCCCGACTTGCGCCTCCTTTTCTTGCTCCCTTTTTTCTTGCAACCTCTTTTCCTGTTTTCCCTTTTTCTGGATTTTCTTTTCTTGCATCCTCTTTTTCTGTTTTTCGTTTTCTTGGAATTTCTTTTCTTGTCCCCCCCTTTATTGAAATAACTTCCCATACCCTTGCCGTTTGTGCAGACCTAATCACCCTCCCCTTGAGGGAGGGTCGAAACCGCTTAAGCGGTTTCGGGGAGGGGTCTTCCTCACCCCCTAAATTTTGCCCTTCCGCAAGCCCCTTTCACCGGTGCGATCCTGAATCTCATTTTAATTTTTCTGTTACGAGGGTTCTTATATGAAAATAACCATTCTCGGATGCGGCGGAGCAGGCGGCGTGCCGCTTGTCGGTAATGTCTGGGGCAATTGCGATCCCTCCGAGCCGCGCAATCGGCGCACCTGCGTTTCCATTCTTGTCGAAGAAGCCGGGCAAACGTTGCTGGTGGACACCTCGCCGGACATGCGCGAGCAATTGTTGCGCACGAAAGTGCGCGACCTCACCGCCATTTTGTACACGCATTCCCATGCCGACCATACGCACGGCATTGACAATATCCGAAGCCTGAATTGGCTGTTGGATCGTTCGATCCCACTTTACGCGGATCCGGCGACCATGCAGGAGTTAAAAACCCGCTTTGCGTATATTTTTGAATCGGACCGTCCGGCCAATGCGCGTTTTTACCGCCCGTCCGTTGAAACACATCTCATAACACCGGGCGAGCCGTTCGCTTTCGGCTCGGTTAAGGTTCAGGCTTTTGGTCAACCGCACGGCAAAATGACCTCTATGGGATACCGTTTCAATGATTTCGGGTATTCGACAGATGTGGCCGAATTAACGGATGAAGCCTTTAGCATCCTCAAAGGCGTAAAGGTATGGGTTGTAGATGCGATCCGCGAACGTCCGCACCATACGCATGCCAGCGTTGACATGGCGCTTGAATGGATTGAACGAGTCCAACCCGAACGCGCCTATCTCATCCACATGGACCAGTCGCTTGACTATGGAAAGCTGAAAGCGCGTCTTCCGGCGCATGTCGAGCCTTGCTACGACGGGCTGACGATCGAGTGTTGAGCTGCGGTAGGGTTAGGGAGGGCAGGGCAATCGCATAGGGTTAGAACCGTAACTAGACGCTTGTCATCAACTCTGTTAAAATTTGGCATCAAATCTGTTGAGAAAGGGACTGTTGAAAAACCCCGAACCATCCACCTTAAGACCAACCCTCAACGTCTTTGAGCAAAACTTTCCCCCAAAACAATGACCTTATGGAATCGACAGGCCTAACAAAAACACCGTCATCCCGGTGTAAACCGGGATCCAGGCCCGAACCCAAAACGTTTATCCGGAGCCGTGGGTTTTAGACGGAACCCAGCCTCAGCCTCTCCCTTAAAGAACCAAACCCCCAACATTTGTCATCCCGGACGCCCCTTTTTCAGGGGCGATCCGGGATCCCATTTTTTTTTCGCCTGAAGAAGTCGAAAAGAAAATGGCTTTGGAATGACACCCATTTTAACAGCGTTTTTCCATATGCAATTCTGAAGAGGGAGACGCCTTTTCCTTGCCGGAAAAGGCTTTTTCTTTTTATAGATCAGATTCACGCCGTTAGGATGGCGTCTAAAGCCGCCAACCTAACGACGATCTGATCTAATTAACCCCCTTTACGCGGAGGAAACGTAGCCTCCAGCCATTCCTGAATTTCCTTGGCGATGCTTGACCAGCACTTGGCCAACATGCCTCCATGAGGCACGCCGGGCATAATTTTAAGCGTCGCATCCCAGCTTGCCGCCGCATATTTAAAATCCGAAACCGGAACAAAGGCATCCTTATCACCACCCAAAACCAGAGTCGGCGGTTTATGTTCAGGCTCCACCCAATAGGGCCACATAATTTCGCTCGTAACGCGTTTGGACTCCGCTTGCAGGAGCCCGGCAAGTTCCGCCCGAGCATCAGGCGACAAGGGACAGTCGCATAAGGCTTGATTAATGACATCAATATCCGCGAAAGAGGGCCCAAAAGCCATCAAAAGACCAAGTTGGATGGCCAGCGTCGGATTATTCGCGAGAATATGTTGAGAAGATCCGGCAAGGCCGGTCAGGGCAGGGGAGCCCAACAGCACCATGCCCCGAACCTCATGTTCAAGGGCATAACGTTGAACCAAATAGCCGCCCATAGAATGACCGATAAGAACGGGCGGCACGTCGAACAGATGAACGCCCTGAGCAATATCGCTCAGGAAGTCGTAAAGACCGAAACAATCCAGCGTAGATTTATCCTCGTCGCGGCCATGTCCGCGCAAAGAAATAGCGGCGCCGTAAAAGCCTTCGCGTGCGAAATAGGGCAAGAAATAGCGTTGCCAAATCCACGCCCCGCAGTAGGAGCCATGAATAAACAGAAGCGGAGGCTTTCTGTTGTTAGGTTCGCCAAATTTTATTGTTTCCATAAGAAGACCTGCGTCGCCAGCGGTGAAGGAAGGAGGAAAAAGAAGCGACGACTCAATGATATATCGGAATTCCCTCAGCAACAAGTTAAAGGTGCCGAGGTTAAGTTAAAGGTGTCGAGGTTAAGATGTCCGCATGCTTTCGTATGATGTCCGTTTTTTTATCGTATGATAGATGCGCAACCCGGTCCATCCTTTCCATTCCAGACCGTCTCTGCATTGAAAAATCTAACACCTGCCATCGTTGAAGAACCTAACCCACAACCGTATCTTATACCCAACCGTATCTCTTTACCCATACCCAACCGTATCGTTACTCCATCCGTGTTGTCATTCCTTGGCGCGCCTTTAGGCGCGAACACGGAATCCCATTTTGTTTTTTGTTTTTCTTTAAAAACAAAGAGCTTTTTTATCCCAGCCATTGCAAGCCGATCCGGTCAAGGCAATGAAAGGGGGCTAAATCAAAGGGGAGGGGGCCATTTTGCCGCGTTTTTTTGATAAAATTCCGTGCTTTTCAGCGTGAAGAATTTCGGGTAGTTCGTCTATCCAGCGATCATATATTTTTTTAACCGCGAGAGCGCCTCGTTTTTCAACGGATTTTTATCCAAGAGTTTTTATTTTAATAGCTGTGATAAAAGCTAATTTCTGATCGTTCAACGTACCAAGCGTTTTTGAGAAACGCGTATGGCCCGAATATCCTATATCCCAACCGTATCGTTACTCCACTCGTGTTGTCATTCCGTGGCGCGCCTTTAGGTGCGAACACGGAATCCCATTTGTTTTTTTAATACAAATGGTTTTTTAATACAAAGCATCTTGTTTCAATGTATATACCCATCGCTCTTCAACAGTTGGGATTTGATATCTTCCACTAAACTCTTCCCGATCTCCCAAAAAAAGAAAAGTCAAAACCGTCCAATTTAAAAACCAATCCCCCAACGTCTTCCTGCAAAACGTCCACCCTCTGAGCGACGACCTTATGGTATCGAAAGGCGTACTAAAAACACCGTCATCCCGTTGCAAAACGGGAGGTGGATTCACAATTGAAGTGCAACAGATGAAGTTGGTTAAAAAATACCTCTGCAGGGGTCATAAAGCCAAGACATTTTCTAGGCGTGTTGTTCAGTCGCCGAGCGAGGCGTTGCACATCGT
>JBFWLD010000055.1:0-10298 GCA_050252315.1 Bdellovibrionales bacterium | reverse complement strand
CTATGGTTGTATGGTACAAATAATTTTTTCTCGTTATATACCCATCGCAGTTCAAGCGTTGGGTATTCGAGGACCACAAGACTGGAAAAACAGAGCTTATCTGGATTCTGTAGACCACTCTTGAGTTGCGATAATTATATAGGCTAGAAAATGTCCGCTCTTCATCAGACCGATCAATTGTTTTTTGCGCAGACCGGGATGGACCCCGATCGGGTCCAACAGATCGTGCGCGAGGCTTTGTCCGGCATGGATGATGGCGAGCTTTACTTGGAATATGCGCAGTCGGAAAGCCTGTCTTGGGATGATGGGAAATTACGTTCGGCTCGGTTCGATGCGGCGCATGGGTTCGGGCTTCGCGCCGTGGCTCAGGAAACGGTCGGGTTTGCTCATGCCGTCGCTTTGGAGGAAGAGGCGATTGCGCGGGCCGCTCGTTCCGTATCTGCTGTGCGCGGCGGGTATGAGGGGCAGATGGAAATTGCGCCTCGCGGGACGAACCGTGCGCTTTATCCGGATGTGAATCCGTTATCCGGTGTTCCGTTTGAAAAGAAGGTTGCTTTGCTTCAGGAAATGGATGCCTATGCCAGAGCGCGTGACCCGCGCGTGCATCAGGTCAGTGTTTCTATCTCCGCTGAATGGCAGGCCGTGCAGATCATTCGCGCGGATGGCTGGCGTGGGGCGGATATTCGTCCGCTGGTGAGCTTGCGGGCTTCCATCGTCACTCGTGAGGGCGACCGGCTGGAGCATGGGAGCAGCGGGATTGGGACTCGCGGGGCGTACGACCTTTGTTTTGATCCTGAGGCTTGGCAGGCTCTTGTCGATCGCGCGTTGGCCAAGTCGGTTGTCAATCTTTCCGCTAAACCGGCAAAAGCCGGGGAGATGACGGTTGTTTTGGGCTGTGGCTGGCCTGCCGTTCTTTTGCATGAAGCGGTCGGGCACGGGTTAGAAGGGGATTTTAACCGCAAAAAGACTTCGCCTTTTGCTTCGTTACTGGGGCAAAAGGTGGCGGCTGACGGGGTGACCATTGTGGATGACGGCACGATCGAAGGGCGGCGCGGTTCTTTGACGATTGATGATGAAGGGACGCCTTCGCAACGCACCGTGCTTATCGAAGATGGGCGCTTGGTCGGGTATTTGCAAGATCGCATGAATGCGCGGCTGATGGGCGGGGTTTCGACCGGCAATGGGCGGCGCGAGAGTTTCGCTTGCAAGCCGCTGCCGCGTATGACGAACACGATGATGCTGGCTGGCGGGTATGATCCGCAGGAGATTATCGCTTCGGTCAAGCGCGGGATTTATGCGGCGGACATTGGCGGCGGGCAGGTGGATATTACGTCGGGTAAGTTCGTGTTTACGACGACCGAGGCCTATGAAATTGAGGATGGCAAAATTGGCGCGCCGGTTAAGGGGGCTTCGCTGGTCGGGACGGGGTTTGAGTCGCTCAAGAAGATTTCGATGATCGGCAATGATTTTGCTATGGATCGCGGTGTGGGCAGTTGCGGCAAAGGCGGGCAGCATGTTCCGGTCGGGATCGGGCAGCCTACTTTGCGGCTGGATGATATGACGGTCGGTGGGGCTGCGATGGAGTAAAGCGCCCTTACTTTTGGGCTGCCTGGTTATCGTCAGCCAAGGCGTTCATCGTACGGACAAATATTTTCTGCTCGGGTTCGTATTTGTCGAGAATAGTATTGACCGTACCGTCAAGGATAAGCTGTCGATTGGCTGTATTTAGCATGCTAAGAAGCTTTGTTTCGCCCATTGGTACACCGATACATTGGGGGACAAGGCGAAGCTTGTAGGGCAGGGCTTTTAGCTTGCCGGGGTTCTGCTCCATATACTGAAGGCCGCCGACATAATCGCTGAAGGTTACGTCGGCCTTGCCTGTCGCGACCATCATGAAATATTCGGAAATGGATGAAAGCTGTGGAATGCTGACTTCCTTCATGTTCGGGAATTTGGCGCGCCGCACAATTTGACCCGTATCGCCGTCGACAACGGCGGCTTTTAGGTCTGGTTGCTTCAGTGTAGCGATGCTAGAATCAAAGCGTGTATCGTCTGCCCGAACAAAGGGAACTAGCGGGGAATAGGCAAAGGGATCTGTATAGGCGATGAGTTTGCCGCGCGCGGCACTGGGCCATCCGCCCGCACACTCCAAATCATAACGACGATTGTTGAGGTCTGTGAGATAGGTGCCGAGGTTGATTTCTTCTGCCCATTCAATTTTGAGGTCAAGGGACTTGGCTAGCTCATTGAAATAATCGACGACGTATCCCTTCATTTGTCCTGTTTGCGTATCCTTCATCACCGCTGGCCACCAATTTATGTAGCCGCAGCGAATGATGCCGGTTTTTAGTATGTGGTTGTAAGTCTGATCTTCTGCGGTATCGGGATGGCGTTGGGTCGCAGGATAAAAGCTTGTCGCGACGAAGGAGATCGCGAGAGAAAGGATCAGAATAATCAGAATATTCTTCATCATGCGCGACTTTCTGTTTTGGAAACGGGCCTATTTTTAATGCTGCCTGTCGATAAGGTCAAGCTATGGCCCTTATCGTACCCAGAATTTGCTGTCGATGCTGTTGAGTTCACGTTCTAAGGCGTCGATGTTCGCCATGATGGTTTGCTCATCATGACTTGCTTTGGCGGCAGCGCTTTTCCAGAAATCAAGCTGCTCTTGAAGATAGCGGGCGCGTTGCCGCGTGTTGTTTTCGGCAATTTCTTTTTGGCGTTTTTCTTCCTCTTTTTTTTCGGCGGCTTGCCGCTTTTTTTCTTCTTGCTCTTTTTGCGCCTTTTTCTGCATGTATTCTTCTTGATAGTCTTGTTTGGCTAACGGCGCGCCCGCTGTTTGGGCCTGGCTTGGCTGGTTGCCGCTCGTTGGGCTCATCGCGGTGGAGGAGGACGGGTGCGTGGCTTGCGCCAGAGTTGTTTTTGGTTTCGGCGCAATCACCACGTCGCAAGCAAAGGCGGCTTTGTAAACCGCTTTTTCGCGGCCTTTATCGTCATAGCCGACGCCATGCCGGAGCTTGGGGTCCGCTATGTCGTGCGGGATCATGAGAATATTGAATTGATGGGCGTCCATCGTCATGGCGGGGCTCACTCTTTGGTAGCTGGGCGGGTCGTGTAATCCCTGTTTTGCCAGTCGCCGCACAAGGCTTGCCAACAGCTCATGGCGGCGATTGCTGCCGTATCTGCACGCAAGATTCGTGGGCCAAGCCGGATGGGGAGAATTTCCGGTAAGGATTTTATGATCGACATTTCTTCGGATGTAAAGCCGCCTTCAGGTCCGGTGAAGATGCCGATTGAAGGGCGGGCGTGGGCGAGCGCTCCGGAGAAGGCGGCGGCTACCGGTTGCGCTTGTCCGAACTCGGCGCACAAAACGGCAAGACGGTGTTTCGGCCATTCTTCGATGATCGTCGGTAAGGGAATCGCTTGTTTGACTTCCGGAATGGAGAGACGCTCGGATTGTTCGGCGGCTTCGATCGCGATGCTGGTCAATCTTTCAAGGTTTGATTCGCGGATTTGCGTGCGTGACGTCAATATTGGTTGAATGGTCCGTGCGCCAAGTTCCGTTGCCTTCATAATCATGAAGTCGAAATGAGCGCGTTTAATCGGTGCGCAGCATAGGCACAGATCCGGCTCGGTCGTTTGTTCGCGTCTTTGTTCGATGAGGGTTAGGGTGATTCCTTTTTTGCGACTTTTGGGGATGTCGTGAATCATGGCCTGCCACTCGCCGTCCCGGCCATTGAAGAGCCGGACGCTGTCTCCCTGTGTTAACCTTAAGACATTAAGGAGATAATGGCTTTGTTGCGGGTCCAGCGGGTGCAGGAGGCCTTTGGTTAAGGCTTCGGACGTGAAGAGGCGGGGCCAGTTGGTGGGGGTATTGTTCATCAAAAGATCGCCGTTTTTGTTAAAAAGTAGCGGTTTTAGGCGGTTGATACGAGGCCTTTGGTCGATTCGCGGAGGGCTTAACAAGGCCTCCTGTTTCTGCTATGTTCGCATACCTGCCGAAAAAACGCCAGAAAGCTTTAATCTGTGCTTGACGAAAGGCTCGCTTTTTCATAAGTATGCGCTGCCTTTACGGAATCGGTGGTAGGCCCGTTGATGAAAAGAGCGGTTTCGCTCTTGGATGAAAAGCCCGGTAAGTTCAGTTTTTTATCGGATTTTGCGGCCTAAACGAGATTTCGGATGTTGCGAAAGTTACATAGCTTGCGGCGATGAACGGTCGAGAATTTCTGACAGGTCGCGCAGTGTAAGTGGAGGTTCCCACACAGGTGAGTTTGGTAACTCTCTGGCGTGGGGTTTTTGTCGATTGCGCTGCTGTGGCGCTGTTGCGAAGAACAAAGCCGTCGCGGCTGGGCTGTTGGTTCAGATTATGCGATGAAGAAAACGGAGTTTGGATGCCTACGATTAATCAGATGGTTCGCAAGGGGCGCAAGGCTTCTGGCAAGCGAGATAAGGTTCCGGCGCTGCAGGAGTGCCCCCAAAAGCGTGGCGTTTGCACGCGTGTTTATACCACGACCCCGAAGAAACCGAACTCGGCTTTGCGTAAGGTCGCCCGCGTTCGTTTGACGAACGGTCATGAAGTCATTTGCTACATCCCCGGCGAAGGCCACAACCTTCAGGAACACAGCGTCGTGATGATCCGCGGCGGTCGTGTGAAGGATCTTCCCGGTGTGCGTTACCACATCATTCGCGGCACCCTTGATACGCAAGGCGTGAAGGACCGCAAGAAGCGCCGCTCGCTTTATGGCGCTAAAAGACCTAAGTAAGAGGATAAGACTATGGCTCGTCGTCGCCGCGCAGAAAAAAGACAAGTTCTCGCCGATCCTAAATTCGGTGAAGTTCTTATTACCAAGTTCATGAACGTTCTTATGCTGGACGGCAAGAAGTCCGCTGCGGAAAAGATCGTTTATGGCGCTTTGGAAAAGATTCAGGCCAAGTCGAAGGTTGGCTCGCTGGAAGTTTTCAAGCAGGCCTTGGACAAGGTTCGTCCCCATCTTGAAGTTCGCTCCCGCCGCGTCGGTGGTGCGACCTATCAGGTTCCTGTCGAAGTTCGTCCGGAACGCGGCGTCGCTTTGGCGATGCGTTGGATTATCCGCGCGGCTCGCGCTCGTGGCGAGACGACGATGGTCGAACGTTTGGCTGCTGAACTTCTTGCCGCTTCGAATGATAACGGCGCTGCCGTCAAGAAGCGTGAAGATACCCATCGTATGGCTGAAGCTAACAAAGCCTTTTCACACTATCGCTGGTAAAGAGAGAATCCTATGCCCCGTAGTCATCCTATCGAGAAGTACCGCAATATTGGTATCATGGCTCATATCGACGCCGGTAAAACGACGACGACCGAGCGCATCCTTTATTATACCGGTAAGTCCTATAAGATCGGTGAAGTTCATGATGGCGCTGCCACGATGGACTGGATGGAACAGGAGCAGGAACGCGGTATTACCATTACTTCGGCTGCGACCACGACGTTCTGGCGCGATCACCGCGTCAACATCATCGATACGCCGGGGCATGTGGACTTTACGATTGAAGTCGAACGTTCGCTTCGTGTGCTTGATGGCGCTGTTTGCGTTCTGGACGCTGTTTCCGGCGTTGAGCCTCAGACCGAAACCGTCTGGCGCCAAGGGGACAAGTATCATGTTCCTCGTATGGTGTTTGTCAACAAGATGGACCGTACGGGCGCGAACTTCTATCGCTGCGTAGATATGGTCAAGGAACGCTTGGGGGCCAATGCTCTGGTTCTGCAGCTTCCGATCGGTAGTGAAGCTGAATTCGCAGGTATTGTCGATCTTCGCCGCATGAAGGCCGTTATTTGGGAAAATGAAGCTTTGGGCGCGAACTTCCATGACGAAGAAATCCCCGCCGATTTGATGGATAAGGCCAAGGAATATCGTCAGATGTTGGTCGAAACCGCCGTCGAGTCTGACGATGATGCGATGGAAGCTTATTTGAACGGTGAAGAACCCTCTTTGGAAGTTTTGGATAGCTGCATTCGTAAGGGGACTATTGGCATGAAGTTCGTGCCGATCCTTACCGGGTCTGCTTTCAAGAACAAGGGCGTTCAGCCTATGCTGGATGCGGTTGTTGATTATCTGCCTTCACCGGTTGATATTGGTGCCGTTCACGGCTTTGATGTTGATACGCACGAAGAAATGATGCGTGAACCTACGGATTCGGCTCCGCTTTCGGCTTTGGCGTTTAAGATCATGACCGATCCGTTTGTTGGTTCTTTGACCTTTACCCGCGTTTATTCCGGTATTATTGAGTCCGGCAGCTATGTGCTCAACAGCATCAACGGCAAGCGCGAGCGTATTGGTCGTATGCTTTTGATGCATTCCAACAATCGCGAAGAAATCAAGGAAGCTTATGCCGGTGACATCATCGCGCTGACGGCTTTGAAGGAAACCAAGACGGGCGATACGCTTTGCGATACATCTAAGCCGATCGTTCTTGAAAAGATGGAGTTCCCTGATCCCGTCATCGAAATGGCCATTGAGCCGAAGTCGAAGGCCGATCAGGATAAGATGACCAATGCGCTGATCCGCTTGGCTCAGGAAGATCCTTCCTTCCAGCTTTCCGTCAACCATGAAACGGGGCAAACCGTTATCAAGGGTATGGGTGAGCTTCATCTCGACATTAAGGTCGATATTCTGCGCCGTGCGCCTTACAACTGTGAAGTTGTGGTCGGTGATCCGCAGGTTGCTTATCGTGAGACGATCACCAAGAAGTCCACCATTGATTACACCCATAAGAAGCAGTCCGGTGGTTCGGGGCAATTTGCTCGCGTTATTCTTGAGTTTGAGCCTCAGGAAGCTGGGCAGGGCTATTCGTTTGAAGCCAAGATCGTCGGTGGTTCCGTTCCTAAGGAATATATTCCGGGCGTTGAAAAGGGGCTCGCAGCTTCGTGTGACAACGGCGTTATTGCTGGGTTCCCTACGATCGACTTCAAGGTCACGCTGGTTGATGGTGCGTACCACGATGTTGACTCTTCGGCTTTGGCCTTTGAAATTGCGGCTCGCGCTGCGTTCAAGGAAGGCATCCAAAAGGCCGGTCCGGTTCTTCTTGAGCCGATCATGAAGGTCGAGGTTGTCACGCCGGAAGCTCATATGGGCGACGTGATTGGCGATTTGAACAGTCGTCGCGGTCAGATTTCGGGCATGGATACACGCGGCAATGCGAGCGTCGTCAATGCGATGGTTCCGCTGGCTACGATGTTCGGTTATGTCAACCGCCTGCGTTCGATGACGCAAGGACGCGCTTTGTTCACGATGACCTTCGATCATTACGAGCAAGTTCCGCGTCAGGTGGCTGATGAAGTTAAAGCGAAGTTGGCGGGGTAAGGAAGTATGACAGACGGCGTTACCATCCTGACTGACTTTGCGACAAACCGAGCCGATCTTGTTAAGATTGCCTCCTTGTTTGTAACAGATCCGGTTGTGGTGGAAAAGGTAGAGCCGAAGTCCTTGTTCTCCGCTGTTGTTGAGGCGGATGACAAAGCTCTTATGGAACAGGCATTGTTGCACGGTGCGCATATCGAGCCTGCTTCTGATGACTCTTCTGGCTTTGTCGTTGTCGGAAAAGATCGTGACCATCTTTCAGGGTTTTTTGAAAAGATGGGCCTAAAGGGTGTTGAAATGTATTCAGATGGTGGTAACAACATCGTCGAGATTACGGTTCCTCGACAGGAGCTGAGTAAGGAAATTGCTGCGATGCGGTCTGGGTGTCGTATCGGGTGGTTTCCACTGGCAACTGCAGGTTAATAACTGAGTATAGAAGTCCTTCAACCAATGGAGAAGCAAAATGGCAAAGGCAAAGTTTGAACGTACCAAACCGCACGTTAACATCGGCACCATCGGTCACGTTGACCATGGTAAGACGACGCTGACAGCGGCTATTACAAAGGTTTTGGCAAAGTCCGGCGGTGCCACGTTCTCCGCTTACGACCAAATCGACAAGGCTCCGGAAGAACGCGCTCGCGGTATCACGATTTCGACCGCTCACGTTGAATACGAAACAGCCAACCGCCACTATGCGCACGTTGACTGCCCGGGACACGCCGACTACGTCAAGAACATGATCACCGGCGCGGCTCAGATGGACGGGGCGATCCTCGTTGTTTCCGCTGCTGACGGCCCGATGCCGCAGACTCGTGAGCACATCCTGCTCGCGCGTCAGGTCGGCGTTCCGGCCATCGTCGTCTTCATGAACAAGATGGATATGGCTGATCCCGAACTGGCTGAGCTGGTCGAGATGGAAATCCGTGATCTGCTTAACAAGTATGATTTTCCTGGGGATACAACCCCGATCATTCGCGGTTCCGCTCTTTGCGCTTTGGAAGACAAGGATCCGGAAATGGGCGAGCAGGCGATCATGAAGCTCATGGAAGCTGTTGATACCTTTATCCCGACTCCGGAACGTCCGATCGACGGTGCTTTCATTATGCCGATCGAAGACGTGTTCTCGATCTCTGGTCGTGGCACCGTTGTTACGGGTCGTGTCGAGCGTGGCGTCATCAAGGTCAACGAAGAAGTTGAAATCGTCGGCCTGAAGCCTACGCAAAAGACTGTCGTGACCGGCGTTGAAATGTTCCGCAAGCTTCTTGACCAAGGTCAGGCTGGCGACAACATCGGCGCGCTGCTTCGTGGCACGAAGCGTGAAGAAGTCGAACGTGGCCAAGTTTTGGCTAAGCCCGGCTCCATCACGCCGCACACCAAGTTTAAGGCTGAATGCTACATCTTGACCAAGGACGAAGGTGGCCGTCACACGCCGTTCTTCTCCAACTATCGTCCGCAGTTCTACTTCCGTACGACGGACGTTACCGGTGAAGTTGTGCTTCCGGCTGGCACCGAGATGGTTATGCCCGGCGACAACATCTCTTGCGAGATCACGTTGATCGCTCCGATCGCCATGGATGAAGGTCTCCGCTTCGCTATCCGCGAAGGTGGCCGTACCGTTGGCGCCGGTGTTGTGGCTCAGATCATCGAGTAAGATGGTAATAAAGACGCGGTCGGGTCTTCGGACCCGGCCCCGCCTTTCGAATATAGAATAACTAGGAGTTGGCTCGCGTTAGGCCAAAGTAACAAGAAGGCCGACGCGGTAGAGAGGTTTTGATGGACACGGCAAAGATTCGCATTCGCTTGAAATCGTTTGATCATCGTATGCTTGATCAATCGGTCAGCGATATTATCAACACGGCGAAGCGCACGGGCGCTCGCGTTCGTGGTCCCATCCCGCTGCCGACATGGCGCGAGTGTTTCACGGTCAACCGTGGCCCTCATGTGGACAAGAAGTCACGCGATCAGTTTGAAATCCGCACGCATCATCGCCTGCTGGATATTTTGGAACCGACCCCGCAGACCATTGACGCTTTGTCGAAGATTGATTTGGCAGCCGGTGTGGATGTTGAGATTAGAGTTTAAGGAAAGAGCATAGCGGTTTGTTTTTAAAACATTTTATCCGCTGCTAAAGATAGAGGAAGAGAACAATGACGAACCCGACGGAGACAAGACGCAGTGGCTTGCTGGGCATTAAGCTCGGCATGACGTGCGTTTTCGACGAAACCGGCAAGCATGTGCCTGTTACGCTGCTTAAGGTCGATAATTGCCAAGTCGTTGCTGTACGCACGATGGAGCAGAACGGCTATGTCGCGCTTCAGATCGGTGTGGGCGAGGCCAAGGTCAATAATGTGACCAAGCCGGAACGCGGCCACTACGCCAAGGCACAGGTCGAGCCCAAGAAGAAATTGGTCGAGTTCCGCGTTTCCGATGATGCGGTTTTGGAAGTCGGCACCACGCTGTCGGTTGAGCATTTTGTTGCCGGTCAGTATGTCGATGTGGCTTCGACCACGATTGGTAAGGGCTTTGCCGGTGTTATGAAGCGTCACAATTTCGGCGGTCTTCGCGCAACGCACGGCGTTTCGATCTCGCATCGTAGCCATGGTTCGACCGGGCAACGTCAGGATCCGGGCCGCGTGTTCAAGAACAAGAAAATGGCGGGCCACATGGGCGCTACCCGCGTCACGACCCAGAACCTGAAGGTTTATGGTGTCGATGCGGCGCAGGACTTGATCCTCGTTGTCGGTGCCATTCCGGGAGCCAAGGGTTCCTATATTGAAATCCGTGACGCGGTGAAATGCCCACTTCCTAAGGAAGCCCCGATGCCGGCTGGTGTGAAGACCAAGGCTGATGCTTCCGGCGAAGCCGCTGAAGAGATGGTGAGAGTAAGATGAAAGCAGTCGTCAAAAATCTGGAGAATAAGGAAGTCGGGTCGATGGAAATCCTCGATCTGGTTTTCGGAGT
>JBFWLD010000054.1:0-10355 GCA_050252315.1 Bdellovibrionales bacterium | reverse complement strand
CAGGCCTGATCGCCCACGGCCCTCGCGATGTCTATGCCCTTCCCAGCCCGCAGGATTTGGCTGACACCATCCCTACACTGGCCACAGAAGGCGATTATGTCATTTGCCTTGGCGCCGGTTCCATTTCGGCCATGGCGAATGCCTTGCCGACGGAACTGGAGTCCCTGACCCAAAACAAAACATCCAAGAGAGCCTAAGCCCCCATGACGTTTTCGACAGCCGAGAAGCTTCTTGAACGCTTGCCCGACGTTCGTGGCAAAATAATTCCTAACGCGCCGCTCAAAGAGCAAACATGGTTTCGCGTCGGCGGCCCTGCCGAAGTTCTTTTCCGTCCCGAAGATACGCAGGATTTGGCTGTTTTTCTCAACCGTTGTCCGGATGACATTCCGATCACCGTCGTGGGGACGGCCTCTAACCTGCTCATTCGCGACGGAGGAATCGAAGGGGTTGTCGTCAAACTAGGCCCCTCTTTTTCAACGATCTCCGTTGAAATCGACAAAATCATAGCGGGTGCCGCCGCTTTGGACCTGAATATCGCCCGCGCCGCCCGCGATGCAGAATTAACAGGGTTCGAATTTCTATGCGGCATTCCAGGATCACTGGGCGGAGCCTTACGCATGAATGCAGGCGCTCATGGAACCGAGTTAAAAGATATTGTGACCATGATCGTCGCCCTTGACCGTCACGGCAACAAACACATGGTCACCGCCGAAGAAATGAAATTTACCTATCGCAACAGCGCCGCGCCGCTGCACTGGATTTTTATCGAGGCCTCTCTGCGCGGCCAGTTTGGCGACAAAGAAAAAATTGCCGCCAGAATGAAGGAAATTCAGGAAATACGCGGTGAAACGCAACCGATCCGCGAAAAAACCGGCGGATCGACCTTTACCAATCCAGAAGGACAAAGGGCGTGGGAGCTGATCGACAAGGCCGGATGCCGCGGCCTTCGCCTCGGCGGCGCCATGATGTCTGAGATGCATTGCAACTTTATGATCAATACCGGCGACGCGACAGCCGCAGATTTAGAAAATCTGGGCGAAGAGGTCCGCCGTCGGGTCAAAGAAACATCGGGCGTTGAGTTACACTGGGAAATCAAACGACTTGGCCAAAAAGCACCCGACGATGAAAGCAAACCAAAGGAATAAGACATGCGCATAGCGGTCCTTTGCGGCGGCCCCTCCGCAGAACGGGGCATCTCCTTAAACTCCGGACGGTCGGTGATGGATCACCTGTCCCCGTTGGGCTGGGAAATTGTGCCTTTTTACTGCGACCCGCAAAAACGTTTTTACCGCCTGTCCGAAAGCCAGATTTACTCCAACACCCCATCGGATTTCGATTTCAAACTTTCCCAAAACGCAACGCCCATGGATGAAGACGCCTTGGTTGCCGAGTTTAAAAAAGTCGATTTGGTTTTCCCTGCCATTCACGGAAGCTTTGGCGAAGACGGCGAACTTCAACGCCTGTTGGAAAAGAACGCCATCCCCTTTGTCGGATCGCCAAGTAAGACGTGCTGCAAAATGTTCGACAAAGGCGTGGCCAACAGCCTTTTGGCACAGCACGGTTTTGCAACGCTGCCCAATTGTCTGCTCAAAGCATCGGATTCGCCCGAAGAACGCACGGAAAAGCTGACCTGCTTTTTCAGAAAAAACCATATTGAACGGGCCGTAATCAAACCGGCGGCGGGCGGCTCCAGCCTTGGTATCGCAGTCACGCACAGCATCAAAGAAACCGCCGAAAAGGCCGAGCTTATTTTCGCTCACAAGCATGGCGACGAAGCTCTGGTCGAACCTTATTGCGAGGGACAAGAATTCACGGTGCTCGTTCTAGAAAATTCGGAAGGCAAGCCCGTTGCGATGATCCCCACCGAAATCGAATTGGTTGGCGAGGATTCCGACTTTTTCAGTTTCCGTCACAAATATCTGCCGACCTGTCACGTTTCCTATTTCTGTCCGCCGCGTTTTTCCGATAAGATCGTCGGCAATATTCAAAAGGCGGCAGAAGTTTTGTTTTCCTTTTTCGGCATGCGCGATTTTGCACGATTGGACGGGTGGTTGTTTGAGGATGGTCGCATCCTGTTCTCGGATTTCAATCCTATTTCCGGGATGGAGCAGAACAGCTTTCTCTTTATCCAAAGCACGCGCGTCGGCCTCACCCACGGCGATGTTTTATCCTATATCGTGCAAAGCGCGTGCCGCCGCGCCGGGATTTCCTGCACCCCCAAGCCGGAAACCAAGGCAAAGACAGCGCAAAAAGTCAATGTGTTGCTGGGCGGACAAACGGCAGAGCGTCAGGTTTCACTGATGTCGGGCAGCAATGTATGGCTCAAGCTCATGCACGATCCAGCCTATAAGGTGCAGCCTTATCTTTATTCACTGGAAGGCGATGTTTGGTCCCTGCCCTATAGTTATGTGCTGCAACACACGGTCGAGGAAGTCCTGTTCCACTGCAAAGATGCCGCGCGCATTACGCAACGCCTTTCCCATCTGGTCCCGCTGTTGCGCGAAAGGCTGGGACTTCCCCCTCTCGCCAGCGTCGAACAGCCCGAACAAATGAGCCTCGAAGCTTTCTGCAAGCGCAGCCAAAATGAAAACGCCTTCGTCTTTTTGGGGCTTCATGGCGGGTTCGGCGAAGATGGTCGGGCGCAGGCTTTGCTCGATTCCTATGCTCTGCCCTATAACGGTCCCGGCGCGGGATCCTCGGCTATTTGCGCCGATAAAAACAGAACCAGCGAGATCATCAACGCGCTGGACGATCCGGATCTGATCGCCTCGCCCAAGACATGCTTTGCCTTAAAGGATTCCGTCGAGGACAGCGCATGGGTCGAAAATCTGTGGCAAATGGCTACGGCCAAGCTGCAAAGCACCGACCTTTTGATTAAACCGCAAAATGACGGATGCTCGACCGGAGTGGTTCGGCTGTATTGCGCAGAAGACCTTGGCCTCTTTTTAGCGGCATTGCGCCGGAACGACCGTCTCTTGCCGCCGGGCACGCTGAGCCACCAAGCCGGGCCGATCGAGCTTTCCGCCGAACCGGACAAGCTGATGATCGAGCCCTTTGTCACAACGGACGAGGTCCGGATCATCGACCAGCAGCTCGTGCATCGCAAACGCTCGAACTGGATCGAGCTGACGGTCGGTGTGGTGGAGGATCAAGGCCGTTACCATGCCCTCACCCCAAGCATTACGATAGCGGAAGGACATGTTCTCTCGCTGGAAGAAAAATTCCAAGGCGGCACCGGCATCAACCTGACCCCGCCGCCATCCAGCATCATGTCGGAGGCGCAAATCGCCCAACTCCGTGAAAAAATTGAGAAAGCCTCCAAGGCGCTACGCATCGAAGGCTATGCACGGCTGGATATTTTCTTTAATCTGGCGACAGATCAGACCCTTTTGATCGAAGCCAATACGCTGCCCGGCCTTACGGCGGCCACGGTTATCTTCCATCAAGCGCTGGCTGAAAAACCGCCTCTTTCCCCAAGGGCCTTTCTTGGTCTATTAATAGAGGAAGGCCTTAAGCGCCGCGCCCACCTTAACTCCCTGAAAACAGCCTAACGATCCGATGGCCCGTACCAAAAAGAAACCCCTGAGAGGAAGCGTCCGACAAAACCTTATCGAAGAAGAGGCAGAACCTCGCTTCGGGTTCGGCGCGCGCCTTGCCCTTTTGGTGCTGGGCGTCATCACCTTTATCGTCTTTGTCGGCTGGCTGTGGCACAGTGCATGGCCGCGCCGCCAAGCCTATATGATAACCAAGGCCGGCGTTCACCTGACGCAAAAGGCCGGTTTTGCCGTCAGCGACGTGACGGTCGAAGGCCGCCGTTATACAGACCGCGTTTCGCTTTTCGAAGCGCTGGGCGTGGCGGCAGGAAGCCCAACCTTTACCTTTGATCCCACGACGGCACGCGATGCGATCCTGAAACTGCCATGGACCAAAGAAGTCACCGTGATCCGCAGTATGCCCGACAAGATCATCGTGCGGCTGGTCGAACGCCAACCCATAGCACGCTGGCAACATGATGGAAAAACCGTTGTGATTGACGAAGACGGCAAGGAACTGCCTGCCGCAAGGCCGGAGCAATTCGTCAATCTGCCGTTGGTTGTCGGCAACTCCGCGCCGGAGCAAACCCAAAATCTGCTTGATATGCTTCAAAAATACCCGGTTGTCGCGCGTGTGTTAAAGGCGGCGGTTCGGGTTGGCGAGCGACGCTGGAACTTTTACATCCACCCGAATCTCCTGATTCGCCTGCCCCAATACGAAACGGAGACGGCTCTTGAGAAGCTTACCAAGCTGATTCAGGAACAGAAAATTTTGGATCGCAATATCATCGCCGTTGATTTACGATTCCCGGATCGTATGGTGATCGAACCCGGCATCCAGCCCTCCACGCCGGAATATGGAGAAACCTCGGAATGAACCCCTTTACCCAATGGCTTTTCGATAAACCGAGTTCCTCGCAGGGCGATATTTTTGCCGCTCTAGACATCGGCACCAGCAAAATCGCCTGTTTTATCGCACGCGTGGACGAACAGGCCCAACCGCATGTTATTGGAATCGGGCATCAATTATCGGAAGGCGTACGATCGGGATTGGTCGCGGATATGGATGCTGTGCAGCGTTCTATTTCCTCTGCGGTGGCCACAGCCGAACAAATGGCAGGCGAAGACATCGACCGTGTGATCGTCAATATTGCAGGGCCGCAGCTTTTATCCCAAACCGTAGGCGTGGCCCTGCCCTTAAACGGGCGCGAGATTACGTCCAACGATATGGATCGGCTGGTGGCTCAGGCCCAAACCATGGCCGCCGAAGATATTGACGGCCACACCATGGAACTTTTGCACACGCTGCCCGTGCAATATACGCTGGACGGGCAACGCGGCATCCGCGAGCCTTTGGGTATGATCGGCAATGCCTTGCAGGCGGATTATCATCTCGTCTCCGCAGCCTTCGGTCCGGCGCGAACGCTGGAAACCGCCGTGGCGCGATGCCATCTGGAAGTCGAACGTCTTGTTGCCGCGCCTTATGCCAGCGGCCTTGCCTGCCTTGTCGAAGATGAAATGGATCTGGGCTGCACCGTCATTGACATCGGTGCCGGTACCACCAGTATTGGTATTTTCTTTGACGGGCACATGATTTTCTCGGACGGGGTGCCGCTTGGGGGGCTGCATATCTCCAACGACATTGCCCGCGGCCTGACCACGACCTTCGCCCATGCCGAGCGGATGAAAACCCTTTACGGCAGCACTATCCTGTCCCCCATGGATGAACGCGAAATCATCGACATTCCTCAGGTCGGCGAAGAAGCGCCGGAGTTCGCCAACCACCTGCCCAAATCGCACCTGATCCGCATCATCCAACCGCGCCTTGAAGAAATCTTTGAAATGATCCGCGCGCGTCTCGCCAAAAGCGGCGTTTCCGACATGGCCGGTCGCCGCGCCGTCCTGACCGGCGGGACCAGCCAATTGCCCGGCATTCGCGATATGGCCGGTCGCATTCTGGACAAACAAGTCCGCCTTGGCCGCCCGCTTCGCATTTCCCGGCATGCGCAAAATAGCCAAAACCCACAATCTACCCTGACCGGTCTGGCGGAATCGACTTCCGGCCCGGCCTTCTCGACGACGGCAGGACTGCTGATCACCGCGCTTCAACCCGAAAGCCTCGACCCGCATGTTGGTTATGATATGGGCGGCAGCGGCCTGATTGGCCGCTTCGGCCAATGGATGAAACAGGGGTAACAGGAGCCTTTCTTTGTATTTCAGCGAGGAAACGCTTTATGCCCAAAAGTCGCATTAAAACGGAGCCCTATGACGACAAGTCCCTTACGGCGGCTGAGATAAAAACGGCCCGCAGATTAAAAGACGATCCGACGATGATGGCGGCTGTTAAACGCAGTATGCGAGGCCGTCCTTCCGGGACTGCAAAAAAGGAATCTATCCATATCAGCCTTGACAAAGACATCGTGTCCAAACTTCGAGCCTCTGGAGCCGGGTGGCAAACGCGTTTAAACGATATGGTCCGCGCAGCTATCAGCCTAAACTCTAGACTGTAGCTTCGGAACTATAAAGTCGGCATCCGGTTTCTCTTTTTAAAACCAAACCGGATTCCGGACTCCTTTTTCTCTTCGGAATAACGAACCGATAAGCTTCTGCTCAAATTCCTTTAATTGAAGCCCCCCTAGACTTTAAAAAAGGCCGCAAGATCGACATCGAGCGCGCAGGCGATTTGGACAAGATGCGTGAGACACACTTCGTTTTTCCCCATCTCATACTGGTCGAGCCTGTTGCAAGGAACGCCTGTCGTTTGCGACAAGCGCTCAAGGGTCATTCTTTTCTTCAAACGAAATTCGTGCATGTTGCGCCCGATGGCGCGACGAAGGTGACGAAGAAGTTGGCGAGTATAGGGCATGGTGGTTTTCTCCTTTCAAGTGTCGGGAGCTAGAACCACGCCTGATGCGTGCATGACGTATTCCCTTTGCAGGTATTCTATTCCGTCACACTCCCGACATAGGAGAAGATTTGCGTCCGTTTAAACGGTCACAAAAAATGCACTCAGTCGGGAGTGCTTCCGATCAGGGGGCGGGTTCTAAGCGCCTGACAAGAGTATAGCGGAAAAATGTCTCCCGGCAAGAAAGGAAAATCTTAACGATCCTGTGGCTGTTGAAAACTTTGCTCTATTCAAACGCCCGGTCTTGACGCTAGGGTCAGGACTCATTAAATTAAGAGGTTCTGCGCGAAGATAAAAAATAGAACCTGCAACGCGAAAAGCGATGGCTGTATCGGGATACAGTCGAGCTTTTTAAGGATGCAGGGCTGTTTTTTAGCCGCGCCCTTTAGGGTTAAAGAAGGAAAGGAAACGGGTTCGTCGTCTTCGCTTGACGTATAGGAATACGCCTGTGCTTGTCTCCTGCCCGTTTCCTTTCCTTCTTTAACAGAACTCTCTCAATTTAATGAGTCCTGACCCTAAACTCACGCGTTCATTTTACCAGACCGAGGATATGCAAAGATGCCCTTTAAGAAAGCCGACCGCCTTTTGGCCCTGCCCCCCTATCTGTTCAAAGAAATCGACCGGCTGAAAGCCGAAGTCAAAGCCAAGGGCGTGGACGTCATCAATCTGGGCGTGGGCGATCCGGACCTGCCGACCCCCGACTTCATCATCAAACGGTTGCAGGAAGCCGCGACCAATCCAGAGCATCACCAATACCCGGCCTATTCCGGTATGGGTCTGTTCCGCAAAAGCGCGGCGGCATGGTGCAAAAAGCGCTTTGGGCTTGATCTTGATCCCGCTACGGAAATCGTGACGCTGATCGGCTCAAAGGAAGGCATCGCGCATTTTCCGCTGGCTTTCGTCAATCCGGGCGACATTACCTTGGTCCCCACCCCGGCCTATCCCGTTTATCATTCGGGCACGCTTTTTGCGGGCGGGACCTCGCACTTTATGCCGCTTTTGGCCGCGAATAACTTTTTGCCGGACCTGAACGCCATCCCCGAAGACGTGGCGCGCAAGGCCAAGATCATGTTCCTGAACTATCCCAACAATCCGACCGGCGCGACGGCGGACGCGTCTTTCTTTGAAAAAGTCGTCGCCTTTGCCAAGAAATACAACATCATCGTGGCGCATGATGCGGCCTACAGCGAAATGGGCTATGACGGGTACCGCCCGATCAGCTTCCTTGAAATCGACGGCGCACGCGATATTGGGGTGGAATTCCACTCCCTTTCCAAGACCTTTAATATGACAGGCTGGCGTCTGGGCTTTGCCATCGGCAATGCCGACATTCTGGACGGTCTGGGCCAAGTCAAGGCCAATACGGATTCCGGCGCGTTCAACGCGGTTCAGGAAGCCGGTATCGCCGCCCTTGACAGCGATCAAAGCTTTGTCGTCGAAATGCAGAACCTCTATGCCGAACGCCGCGACGTTTTGGTTGCCGGGCTGCAAAGCATGGGGCTTGAAGTCAGTTCCCCGCGCGCGACCTTTTATGTCTGGTGCGCCACGCCCAAGGGCATGAGTTCCTCCGACTTCACCGCCCTGCTTCTGCAAAAAGCTGGCGTCGTGACCACGCCAGGAAGCGGCTTTGGCGAACCGGGTGAAGGCTATGTCCGTTTTGCCTTAACCGTTTCCAAAGAACGCCTGCAAGAAGCGGTCAATCGCATGAAAAAACTGGGGATAGAATAATCCTTCGGACCTCAGGCCTATAGACTCGAAGGAAGGAACCTTGTTATCCTTCCTCTACCTTTTATTAACTTTTCGATTCTTTTGCCTGAGGTTCTTCGATGAATCAGATTCGTGCGGCTCTTATCTTGGCTTTTGGCTTTGCCCTGCTCCTAACCGGGGCGCAAAAGGCTTGGGCGGATACGGTCACTAATCGCTCAACTTTGCCGACGACCGCCTATAGCATGGTCGGGGTTTCTCAATCTCTGGCCTCCGTTGAAGAACGAAATATCATGGGACGCCTGAAGGTCTTGCGCCATACTCCCGACCTTCTCCCGGACAGAACGGCGGTTAAGCCCGTTATCTATCCTTTGCAAAAAAGCCGGGAATCCTTCCACGATTTGCGCGAAACCGCCAATCCGGCTTCCACCAAACCGGCTGGAAAATTCGGCACCACAAATTATTACCGCATGTATAACCGTGCAATGTACCGGTCCCCCGACGATACGCTTCCGCCCAGCGACCCGACATGGGCGGACAAGGCGTATGACAAAGTCATGGGGCTTGTCACCATCGGCGCCGGAGCCCCCAATGAAAATCATCGGGAATCCGACGAACCGCGAGTCCGCATCGTACCAAACATGGCAGACCGCGCGGCAACCAACGTGCTTAATGCGACAGGGGATCTAGCGGGCCAAAATCAGGTTTGGGCGACAGCGACCGGCGGCATGCCGCGTCGGATCATAGCGGACACCTACAAGGGAACGCCCGCCCCTTCCCATTATTATCGCGGCCAACCGTTAGCAATGGCGGAGGCGGAAACGCAAAGTGCTCCTATCCCTTTGGCAACGGCTCAAAACGCGCCCATCCCGCTGACGGCGACGACGCCGCAAATAACGGTTACACAACCGGCTAACGATCCTTATCATCCGGCAAAACCAGTCATTTACGGCCCCAACGATCCAATTCCTGCACAAGAACCTTTGATAAAAACCATTGAGGATATTCCCTCGCCCCCCTCAAGCCAAGATATTCCCTTCACCTATCAGAAAATTGACCAAAGCAAAGGACTGACCACGCCGATTTTGGGCAATCCTTCCGCAAAGACCAGCCTGACCATCCGGCAACCCAACGCCTATGCTTTACTGTCGTCCGATAAAACGAATGTCGGACGCTATGCCTCGCCACGCAGGGCAAGCGATGTCGGGACGTACCTTTGGGTAGAGGAAGAAAGCACGCCGTCGCGCGCCGCTGTTTCACCCGAGCCCGCGCCAACCACGGTCGTACCGGAATCTCTTTCTTATGGCACGCAAGCCGTTCCTTTAAAATCGACGGGCCGCCTCAATGCCGACCGTCGTTGGGGCTTTTTTCTAACCGGAAGCACAGGTTTTGGCGAAGACGAACTCCAAGTTGGCTCGGACACTAAAAACGCCACAGCCGGATTCACGGCAGGCGCAGATTACCGCATCGCCGAACAAAGTTTTGTCGGTATGGCCCTGACCTATCTGCACAGCAGCTTTACCACCGGTGATTACGGCGATTTGCAAAGCGACAGCATGGCGGTTTCTCTTTACGGCACAACCACTTTCGCTCAAAAAGCGTATATGGATGGGTATGTCAGTCTGGGATACCTGTCTATGGACAGCGAACGCACCATCTTTGCCTCAGGCACGACACCGCGCGCCTCAGCGGATCCGGACGGGTTCCAGTTCGCCGCCAAAGCTGAAACCGGATACAGCATGAAAGACGCTGACTGGACCTATGGCCCTTACGCGGGCTTTCGTCTGGCCTATGCCGACTTTGACGATTTGAGCGAAGAAGACGCCGGAAGCTATAACCTGCGCGTCCAAGGGTTCAACACGCTTTCCGCTATCGGTTCTTTAGGCATTGATGGCGGTCGCCGCTTTGTCATGAGCAATGGCGGGGTTTTGCTGCCCTCTTTGCGGCTTGGCTATAATCACGAGTTCGGCGATGACACGGCGTCTATCAAAGCCGAATATATCAATCTGGCCAACTCGCGCTTTACAACTAAAACCGACAAAAAATCGCGCGATTGGATCAACCTGTCGCCCTCTTTGACGGCGTCGTTACCCAATGATTGGACCCTCGTCGCCCAGTATGAACATGATTTCTTCCGCGATGACGTCAACGAAAACATCTTCAATATTACGGCACACTACGCTTGGTAAGGTAAGGGAAGAAGGAGAACCTCG
>JBFWLD010000053.1:0-10363 GCA_050252315.1 Bdellovibrionales bacterium | reverse complement strand
TGCCGAGATGCGAACCCTTTTCGCGGATTTGCCCGAGGCCTGTGACAATACGCTGGTGATCGCCCGGCGCTGTGCCTTTATGCCGGAGCCGCGCCGTCCGATCCTGCCGCCTTTTCCGATGGAGGTCGAACGTTCGGAGGTTGAAGAACTGACCGCCCAAGCGTGGGAAGGGCTCGCCCGCCGTTTAGAGGCGAATGGCATCACGGATCGCAAGCCCTATGAAGACCGCCTGAAGTTCGAGCTTGATATTATCATCAAGATGGGTTTCCCCGGTTATTTCCTGATCGTGTCGGACTTTATAACTTGGTCCAAAAACAACAGAGTGCCGGTCGGACCGGGGCGCGGTTCGGGCGCAGGCTCGCTGGTTGCTTGGTCCATGCTGATTACGGATTTGGATCCTTTGCGGTTTGGTCTGCTTTTCGAGCGTTTTTTGAACCCAGAACGTGTGTCTATGCCTGACTTCGACGTCGATTTCTGTCAGGAACGGCGTGAACTCACGATCCAATATGTCCAAGAAAAATATGGTCAGGACCGTGTCGCCCAGATTATCACCTATGGTAAGTTGCAAGCGCGGGCCGTGTTGCGCGACGTTGGGCGCGTGCTGGCTATGCCTTATGGGTATGTGGACAAGATTTGCAAGTTGGTCCCCAGCAATCCGGCCAATCCCATATCGCTCGGCCAGGCCTTGGAGTTGGAGCCCCAACTCGAACAAATGCGCCAAGCCGACGCCACGGTGGCCCAACTGATCGACATCGCCCTAAAGCTTGAGGGGCTTTACCGTAACGCCTCAACCCATGCCGCTGGGGTCGTGATCGGCGATCGGCCCTTGGTGGATTTGGTGCCTTTGTATCGCGATCCGGATTCGGCTTTACCGGCGACGCAGTTCAACATGAAAATGGTTGAAACCGCCGGGCTGGTGAAGTTCGACTTTTTGGGCCTGAAAACCCTCGATGTGTTGCAAAACGCCGTGGACTTAATCAAGGAGCGGGGGATCGACGTTGATCTTGGCCATATCCCGTTGGATGATGAGAAAAGCTATGCCATGTTGTCGCGTGGCGATACGACCGGCGTGTTCCAGCTTGAAAGTTCGGGCATGCGCGACATGCTGCGCAAACTTAAGCCCAACCGGTTTGAGGATATTATCGCCTTGGTCGCGCTGTATCGACCGGGCCCGATGGACAACATCCCGACCTATATCCGGTGTAAGAACGGTCAGGAAGAGGTCCATTATCTCCACCCGTTGTTGGAACCGATCCTCAAAGACACGTTCGGCATCCTGATCTATCAGGAACAAGTCATGCAGTCGGCCCAGATTTTGGCGGGCTATAGCCTCGGCGGTGCCGATTTGCTTCGTCGAGCCATGGGGAAAAAGAAGCCGGAGGAAATGGCCAAGCAGCGCACAACCTTCAAGGAAGGCGCGGCTAAACTCCACGGTATTTCCGAAGAGCAGGCCGAGTTAATCTTCAACCAACTTGATAAGTTCGCAGGCTATGGCTTTAATAAATCACATGCTGCCGCCTATGCGTTGATTGCCTATCAAACCGCATGGCTCAAAGCCAATTACCCGGTCGAGTTCTTCGCGGCGGCCATGAACTTTGAAATGCACGATACGGATAAGCTGTCGGTCTTCCGACAGGAGTTGATCCGGCATGGCATTTCCTTGCTCCAACCGGATATCAACAAATCCACTCCGAGCTTCCGACCGGAACCCCAAGAATCCGGTCGGGGGGCGATCCGTTACGCCTTGGCCGCGATCAAGGGCGTCGGCGCGGCGGCCATGCAGTCCTTGATTACGGTGCGGCAGGAAGGCGGAGAATTTAAAGACCTGTTCGACTTTGCGGAAAGAATTGACCCGCGCGTCATCAACCGTAAACAGATGGAAGGTCTGGCCCATGCCGGAGCCTTCGACTCTTTAATGAAGAGTCGGGCGCAAGTTATCGCTTCTATTGATCTTCTTCTTAAACACAGCCACACCACGGCGGAAGAAAAAGCCAGCGGTCAGGCCAGCATTTTCGGTGCCTTGGACGTGGCGGTGACTCGTCCGACCTTGCCACAGGCCAAATCGTGGGACGAAGCTACCCGCCTTCAAAAAGAATTCCAATCGTTGGGCTTCTACCTTTCCGCTCACCCGTTAGATAATTACAAGGCCTTGCTTGATCGGCTCGGCGTTGTGCCCATCACCGGCGTTGCGGCCCGTCGAGCGGCAGGGGGCTCCAGCCGGATGAAGCTGGCCGGGATCGTGATGGCCCGGCAGGAGCGAACAGCCAAATCCGGCAACCGGTTCGCGTTTGTTTCGGCATCGGATGCAACCGGCTCGTTCGAGGTCACCGTTTTTTCGGATTTGCTTGCCTCGACCCGCGATATTCTGGAACCCGGACAGGCCGTGCTAATCGACGTGGATGTCCAAGGCGGCCAGAATCCGAATGCGAGCGAGGAGGGCGGCGGTGACCTTCGCTTTATTGCGCGCAGCTTCGAGCGCCTGTCCGACGTGGCGGCGCGGTTGGCGAAAGGGGTTAAGATAAAGCTTTATGATGAAGGCGTACTTCCCGAAATTCAAAAGAATATTTCCGTGGCATCCCCCGGTCGAGGCAAGATCCTTTTGTCGTTGGATTTGGATGATGAAGTCGCGGAAGTCGAACTTCCCGGCGCATGGCTTCTGACGGAAGAGTTAAAAGCCACTCTTCGCCAGATCGGCCATGGTCTGGAAGTTCAGGAGTGGTAAGAAAGATTCCAATATACTCATTGCACACCAAGCGTTGGGAAACTGGAACAGAATTTCTGCGGTTACTCCCAAGCGTCATCCCGCCCGCAAACGGGATCCAGATTGAAATCTTTATTTTAAATGGGTGTAATAAAAAAGGGAGAACCAAGGCTCTCCCTTTTGTTTTTATTCGCTAGCTTGGCCTCCATGGGGGCCTTTGCCACCATGTGGCGGACCTTTTGGGGGAGTCAAACCCTGTTCAGCAAAGCAGGCGTCAATGATGGCGCGTTGCGCATCGGTCAGCTTAGGACCGGGGCCGCCTTTGCCTTTGCCGCTTTCAGGCGGAGGCCCACCTGCGCCTTTTTCCTTTTCGCCCTTCGGCGGACCACCGGCAGGTGGGGTAGGCATTTCTACGCCTTTGGCGGCGGCGCAGTCATGAACAGCTTTCATCTGCGCTTCAGTGGGGCGGACAGGCGCGGTTTCAGCCATGGCAGCGCCAGCCGAAAAACACAAGACAGCAGCTCCGGCGAGGAGCAGAGATTTCATTAACTTCAAGGCATTCCTCCTTTATGTTAAGATTTAGATTTAACCATTGTTTGTTAAATCCGTTTTTCATACACGCAGCATGGTTAAATTTCCGGCGAAACTAATTGGGAAACCCGACGTCTATCCGCTATGCTGCGCAACGTAAGTTTCGCCGAACAAAAGTTTAAAAAGTGACTGCACAGCGCCTACAAAAGCCTAACCCTGTTTTGAGCATCCCCCAAGCCTGTTGGTTTGAAGAGGCCTTGATTACAACCCCCCCTGTCAGGACCTATCGTTTGTCGAAAGATCCGAGCGGTCAAATTCGTTATCTCCGAATCTATACGCAAAGCCGTGGTATCGGGGTTTTAATGACGTGACCGGATCCCGCCAATAAGGCCATTTATGTTATGGCGGCCTATATGGATGAATGGGTTGATGGTCCCAAAGGCAATTTGCTTGCTTTTGAACAAATGGCGCAAACCAAACCGGCCTTATTTACGCCCCAAAAGGCCTCCACATGGCATGTGCAGTTTGTTTGCACAAAAGCCTATGTTTCGGAAACGGAAATAGCGCGTAATTTTTTGATAAATCGAGGCTTTAATCCAAAACAGATAGCTTCCAACCCGATCCATCGAAATCTTGTTTTTGATGTGAGAGCCGCCAAAATTGTCCCGTCCGAAGCCGCTAAAGGGCTTAAAAGGCGTAATCTGGCGGCCAAAGAAAATCGAGAGGTGCGCGCCCACCGCCAAGATCCCGAAAATCGTATCGGCCTGACGTGGAATTTTTTCGATCATTGCGCGTATTTGGCGGAATATTGTCCGAACGAGCCGTTTTTCGAACCCGAAACCGCCCCAGCACCTGTGCTTTCCGTAGCCGTACCGCACCATGTGGGACTTTAGTCCGTGTTGACGAAACAAGGTTAACGCCCTTTGTCCCCATCTCTTTCGTGCTTGCATTAACCGTAACAATCCCCTAAAAAAGCCCCACGCCAAGGGCCGAGGTGGCCTTTGGGGTAAACTCGCACATGCGTCTTGGCTGGTTTGGGGGAGACATCCCCACCCGCCCTCCGGTGCCCCAAAGGGGGTACAACAGATGCATGGAGGCTTAACCGGAAAAGGAAGAAATCCATGGCCGTACCCGTCGTGTCCTTGCGACAATTGTTTGAAGCTGGCGTTCATTTTGGTCACAAGACCCGCAGTTGGAACCCTAAAATGCATTCTTATATCTTTGGTGTGCGCAATGGCGTGCATATCATTGATTTGGAGCAGTCCGTCCCCATGATGCAGCGCGCGTTGCAACAGTTGCGCGATACGGCGGCTTCGGGCGGGCGCGTGCTGTTTGTCGGCACGAAGCGTCAGGCGCAGGAAAAGGTCGCCGAAGCGGCCAAGCGTTGCGGCCAGTATTACGTCAACCACCGTTGGCTGGGCGGCATGCTGACCAACTGGAAGACCATTTCCCAGTCGATCAAGCGTCTTCGCGATTTGGATGAAAAGCTGGAGACACAGGCCGATAAATTCACGAAAAAAGAGACTCTCGATATGACCCGCGATCGCGATAAATTGGAGCGTGCGCTGGGCGGCATCAAGGATATGGGCGGCACGCCGGACATCCTTTTCGTGATCGACACCTGCAAGGAAGATTTGGCGATTATGGAAGCCGTCAAGCTTGGCATCCCTGTTGTCGCCATCGTTGACAGCAATTCCGATCCTGCGCACATCACCTTCCCGATTCCGGGCAATGATGACGCGTCCCGCGCGATTGACCTTTATTGCGATATGGTGGCTCAGGCGGTTCTCGACGGCATTGAAGCCGAAGTCGTTGCCAGCGGCGCCGATCTTGGCGCAGCGGAAGAAGTTCCGGCAAGCGAAACGAAGGTAGGATAAGTTATTTGGCATTCAGCATTCAGCATTCAGCATTCGTGGGGGATTCCTCCCGAATGCCGGGTGCCGGATGCCGGATGCCCTTCATTCTTGAACCCCTCTGACATGAAGGAGCACCCCAAAATGGCTGAAATCACGGCTCAAATGGTAAAGGATCTGCGCGAAACGACCAGCGCGGGCATGATGGATTGTAAAAAGGCTTTGACCGAAACCAACGGCGACATGGAAGCCGCGATTGACTGGCTGCGTAAAAAGGGCCTGTCCGCTGCCGCCAAAAAGTCCGGTCGTGTGGCCGCCGAAGGTCTGGTTGCCGTTGCCGTCGAAGGCCAAAAAGCCATCGCATTGGAAGTGAATGCGGAAACCGATTTTGTGGCGCGTAACGATGCGTTCCAGACTTTTTCGGCGAACGCCGCCAAGGTTGCTTTGGAAAGCGGCGCGTCGGACATTGAAGCGCTCAAGGGCAAGGACTATCCCGGCTCTGGTCGCAATGTACAGGACGAACTGACCCAGATCATTGCCACGGTCGGTGAAAATATGAACCTGCGCCGCCTTGCGACGCTCAGCGTCACAAAGGGCATTGTCGCCTCTTATGTCCACAATGCGATTGCTTCGAATCTGGGCAAGATCGGCGTTTTGGTCGCGCTGGAATCCACGGCTGACGAAGCCAAGCTGATGGAACTGGGTAAGCAGATTGCGATGCATGTCGCCGCGGCCCGTCCGGAAGCCCTGAATATTGCCGATGTGGATACGACGGCTCTGGACCGTGAACGCAACGTTTTGTCCGATCAGGCCCGCGCCTCCGGCAAGCCGGAAGAGATCATCGCCAAGATGGTCGAAGGCCGCCTGCGTAAATATTACGAGGAAGTCGTCCTGATGGAGCAGGTCTATGTCGTTGACGGCGAAAGCAAGATCAAGGACGTAATCGCCAAGGCCTCCAAGGACCTCGGCGCCGAAGTCAAGCTGTCCGGCTTTGTCCGTTATCAGCTCGGCGAAGGCATCGAAAAGGCGGAAAACGATTTCGCCGCCGAAGTGGCTTCGATGGCCAGCTAAAAATAAGGGTATATCGAGGAAAAGGCCGGGCAACCGGCCTTTTCTTTGGTCGGCTTTATGCCGATCCACCCCTCTCTTGCGCCCTCCCGTTCAAAATCGTAAAGTTCAGGCGGATTTATTGAAAGGCAACGTAATGTCTCAATGTGAATGTGAAAAGAAACCGACAGGCGAGCAACCGACCTATAAGCGCGTATTGCTGAAATTGTCGGGCGAGGCGCTGATGGGCAGTCGTGACTACGGTCTTGACCCCGAAACGGTCAACCGCGTGGCGCAGGAAATCAAGGATGTGGTCGAAAAAGGGGTCGAGGTCTGCGTGGTGGTCGGCGGCGGCAATATTTTTCGCGGCGTGTCGGTGGCGGCCAAAGGGATGGACCGCGCCACGGCGGATTATATGGGCATGTTGGCCACGGTCATGAATGCGCTGGCCATGCAAAACGCGCTGGAAAATATGGGGGTTCACACCCGCGTCCAATCCGCCATTCCGATGGCGGCGGTCAGCGAGCCTTACATCCGTCGCCGCGCCATGCGCCATATGGAAAAAGGACGCGTGGTTATTTTTGCAGCGGGGACAGGCAATCCGTTCTTTACAACCGACTCGGCGGCGGCCTTGCGAGCCTCGGAAATGCAGTGCGACGCGTTGCTCAAGGCGACGAAGGTGGACGGCGTCTATAACGCCGATCCGGTCAAGGACCCGACGGCGACTCGCTATGACCGCCTGACTTATATGGATGTTTTGGCCCAAGATCTGCAAGTCATGGATACGTCGGCGATTTCCCTTGCACGTCAAAGCCATATACCTATTCTCGTCTTTTCCATCGTTAAGCACGGCGCGTTCGCCGACGTTGTGATGGGCAAAGGCGTCTTTACGATTGTTACGGATTGAGGGCGAAGAGGGCGTTGATGTCAACGTCATCCCAGCGTAGGCTGGGATCCCATTGTTTTTACTAAAGGGATGGTCGGTTTTACACGGCCTCCACAAAGAAGGAAACGAACCATGGATCTCGATAATGTTAAACAACGCATGGACGGCGCGGTGGAAGCCTTGCGCCGCGAATTTGCAGGCCTGCGCACCGGGCGGGCCGCAGCTACGATGCTGGATCCCGTGACGGTCGAAGCTTATGGCAGTTCTATGCCACTTAATCAGGTCGCGACTGTCAATGTGCCAGAGCCTCGCATGCTTTCGGTAACGGTATGGGACAAAGGCATGGTCAAGGCCGTAGAAAAAGCGATTCGCGAATCGGGGCTTGGCCTGAACCCCCAACCCGAAGGCGTCGTGATCCGTGTTCCGGTCCCGGAATTGTCGCAGGAGCGCCGTCTGGAGCTTGTTAAAGTAGCCGGTAAATATACGGAAAACGCCCGTGTGGCCGTTCGTAACGTCCGCCGCGACGCGATGGACGAAATTAAAAAGAGCCAAAAGGCAGGCGAGATTTCTGAAGACGAGCAAAAAACGCTCTCCGATAAGGTTCAGCAATTGACCGACGCAGCGGTCAAGAAAATGGATGAAGCCTTGGTTCACAAGGAAAAAGAAATTACAACGGTCTAAAGGGGCATACCGGAACGATGATGATTAAGAAGATGAAATCGAAAATCCACCGCGTCAAATTGACGAATGTGGATATCGAATATGAAGGCAGTATCTCAATTGACCGAGAGCTGATGGACGCGGCAGGGCTTGAAGTCAATGAAGCTATCTGCGTTTGGAACGTCAGCACAGGCCAGCGTCTTGAAACCTATGTGATCGAGGGGCAGGCCGGAACGGGCGAGATCGGATTGAACGGCGCGGCGGCCCGTGGGGCCAGCGTCGGGGATATTGTTATCCTTGCGACATGGTGCTGGCTGGAAAAAGGCGAAAAGCACGAACCGATCGTCGTGTTGGTGGATGAAAAGAATCGTCAGAAGAATTAGGTTTCTTTCTTAACGGGACAGCTCGACGTGACCGTACACAGCGACCCCTCGCAGACAAAACTTCACGTTGCCATTATTATGGATGGCAACGGACGATGGGCGCGTTCGCGCGGCTTGCCGCGCACGATGGGGCACCGGTCCGGCATCAAGGCCTTGCGCCGGACGTTGGAGGCCGCGCGCGATTTACCCATCAGCCATATGACTCTCTACAGCTTTTCTTCAGAAAATTGGGGACGACCGGCGGAAGAGGTCAAGGAGCTGATGACCCTGCTGCGCTTTTATTTGCAAAACGAGCTGGCGACCTTGCATAAAAACAACGTCCGCCTTCGCGTGATCGGGGATCGCTCGCGTTTGGATTCCGACATTGCCGACAAGATCATGGCGGCAGAAGCGATGACCTCCGGCAATACAGGGCTGACTCTTGTGCTGGCCTTAAGCTATGGCGGCCAGCAGGAAATCGTTCGCGCTGTTCGTTCCATAGCCGAAAAGGCCGTCCAAGGCGAACTGAAGCCGGAAGAGGTCGATCTCGATACGATTCACGCACATCTTTATACCCACGACATCCCTGACCCTGACTTGGTGATTCGTACGAGCGGCGAGCAGCGCCTGTCGAATTTTTTGATCTGGCAAGCGGCCTATGCCGAGTTTGTGTTTCAAGATGTGCTGTGGCCCGATTACGGTCGCGAGCATTTGCAAGAAGCCCTAAACGAGTTCAAAGCGCGGGAGCGTCGCTTCGGTAAATAAAATACCGTCATCCCGGCGTAAGCCGGGATCCAGACTAAAAATTTTGGCCGTCTTATCCGCACATTTGTTTTGATCCGGTTGCTTTACATTAAAAGAAACACCCATTTCCTTGAGACTGTAAAACAAAATCCCCTTCACCTAAGAAAATGGATGAGGAACGTTTTTTCAGCCCTTGTTCGCCATCAAAGAGGGCCAAGCAGCCGACTTTGCGTCCGTGACGAAAATCCTCGCCTATGTCCAGAATCTGGGTTAGAAACGCGGGCCAGTTCTTTGTTTTCCTGCCCGAAACCTGACGCGAGAATCCATGTCCGACGCGCCTCCTTCTCTTTTAAACCGAAATCTGCTTGTGCGGATTTTCTCCTCTTTAGCCCTGATTCCGGTCGTTTTAGGCGCGGTTTGGGTAGGGGACTGGGCCTTTTTTATCCTTATTCTGCTCGTTTCAGGCCTGTCGATGCGCGAATGGATGGCGTTAACGGCTCCGAATCATCCGGCAAAGGCCGAAATCGTCATTTTATTCGCCTTGGTCATCGTCGTTCTGGCCGCCCAGTTCAAAGGCCCACCGCAAGCCATCGCTTTGATGCTTTTGGCCAGCCTTCTTTTGGGCGTTTCGGCGGCGCGTACGATGGAAAATCGAACCCGCTCGAATATCCTGTGGGCCGTGGTCGGGTTTCCCTATGTGACGTTGTCCGCCCTTTCGATGGGGTTTCTTCGCCAGCTCCCGGAGCATGGTCTGGCCCTGACGCTTTATCTTTTACTTGTGGTCTGGGGGACGGACACGGGGGCCTATTTTGCAGGACGAATGATCGGAGGCCCCAAACTTTTGCCAAAAATCAGTCCTAAGAAAACATGGGCGGGCCTGATCGGCGGCATGGCTTTTGCGGCGGCGATGGGGTACGCTGTGGCCTTGTGGTTTGAGGCGACTCTTGTTTGGCAAGCCGCAGTCCTTGCCGCAGTCTTAGCTCTGGTGGCGCAGGCGGGAGATTTTCTTGAATCTTATGTCAAGCGCCGTGCCGGAGCTAAAGACAGTGGCACGCTTATTCCGGGGCACGGTGGTATGCTGGACCGGGTGGATGGGCTGTTGGCTGCGGCTTTGGCTCTGGGAGCCTTTGTAAGAATATGGAATGGATTATGAGTGAAAATTCGAAGGCGCGCCGCGTGGCGATTCTGGGATCGACCGGCTCGGTAGGCACGCAAACCATTGACCTGATTTTGCGGGAACCGGAAAAATATAAGGTGGTGGCGCTGACGGCGCGGCGAAACATTAGGCTGCTGGCCGAGCAAGCGCGCCTGCTAAAGCCGGAGTTTGTTGTCGCGGCGGAGGAAAGCGCCTATCCCCAGCTCAAGGAAGCCTTGGCTGATTTGGCGGAAATCAAAATCGGCACGGGGGCCGGGGCCGTGGTGGAAGCCGCGGAAATGGACAGCGATTGGGTCATGGCCGCGATTGTCGGTGCGGCGGGACTGCCTTCCACCATCGCGGCGGCCAAGCGCGGAGCCAAGCTTGCCATTGCGAATACAGAGACGCTGGTCTGCGCGGGCCCCATGATGATGGAGCTTGTCG
>JBFWLD010000052.1:0-10466 GCA_050252315.1 Bdellovibrionales bacterium | reverse complement strand
AAGGTCGAGTTTAGAAAAGGGGAAGGTCCGATCTTAGAGGCTTTGAGTGAAGAAAAGCAGATCGGAAAACTGAATTGGAAATGTGAACGGCTCGATCCGGTTTTTGAAACGATTGATGTGGTGCTTGAAACGTTGCCGGAGGACAAGGCGTTGATCGGGTTTGCCGGGAGCCCTTGGACCGTAGCCTGTTACATGATGCAAGGACGCAGTGCGCCGAGTTTTCCCAAGGCTCTGGCCTGCGCTCAATATGATCCCGAATTCATGAAATATTTGATGGACGCTTTGCATGATGCGACGGTTGAGTATTTGGGAAGACAGATCGAAGCCGGGGTCGATGTGGTGCAGCTATTCGATTCCCATGCGGGATTGTTGCAAGGTCAAGCCTTTGAAAAATATGTCATTACACCCACAAGGAATCTTGTGAAGGCTGTGAAGGCTGAATATCCCGATATCCCCATTATCGGGTTTCCACGCGGGGCAGCTCTTGCGGATTATGAAAATTATGCGGCGCAAACAGGAGTGGATGGGCTTGGCCTCGATCCTTCCGTTTCACTCGACTTTGCCGCAGATAGGCTGAGGCCTCTTGTGGCGCTTCAGGGTAATTTGGATCCCGAGTTGGTACTCACGGGGGGCGAACCGATGAAAAAGGCGGCTAGGGCCATTTTTGATAGGCTGGGGCCACAGCATATTTTCAATCTGGGTCATGGGGTGATTAAGGAAACGCCGCCCGATCATGTGGCTGATCTCGTGGCCTTTGTGAAAAGCTTATGAAAATTGCGGTTTTACTTTGCTCGATGGGAGGGCCTTCCTGCCCTAAAGAGGTTAGGCCGTTTCTTTTCCGTTTGTTTAACGATCCAGCGATTTTCAGGATTGGACAGCCTTGGCGGTTTCTTCTGGCCGGGATCGTTTCTTTAATCCGAAGCGTGAAAACAAGGGCTATATACCGAAAAATCGGCGGCGGTTCGCCTATTTTGAAAAATACGTTGGCTCAGGTCGAGGCTTTGCAACGAGTCTTGGGGGCGGACTATGTGTGCCGCTGCGCGATGAGTTATAGCGAGCCTTTGATTGATCCGGTCGTGCGGGAAATTGCAGAGGATAGACCCGATCATTTCATTGTCGTTCCGATGTATCCTCACTATTCAACCACCACGACGGCTTCCGTTGAGCGCGATGTCCGACGCGCTGTGGCGCGGCACGGGATTTTGTGCCCCGTCGATGTTCTTCACGGATTTTATGATCAAAATGGGTTTATTTCCGCTTTGGTCGAGTTGACGAGGGTCGCCTGTCGGAAGGCTCAAGGTTGGGGGAGGCCTGTCATCCTTTTCTCCGCACACGGACTGCCTCAATCCGTCGTCAGGCAAGGAGATCCCTACCCGGTCCACTGCGTTCGGACGGTTACGGCTGTCATGGATAAAATCAATGGGGCTGACGCCGTTCTTTGCTATCAAAGCAAAATCGGTCCGGTTCCATGGATCGGGCCTTCAACGCCAGAGGAAGTCCGTCGGGCGGCGCTGGCTAAAAGACCTATCGTCGTGGTGCCTTTTTCTTTTGTGTGTGAACATTCCGAAACCTTGGTCGAGTTGGGCATGACGTATCGCTCTTTGGCGTTGGAAGAAGGAGCCCCCTGTTATGAACTTGTTCCGACGGTCGGTGTTCATCCGGCCTTTATCTCCGGCTTGGCCGAGGAAATTCGAAAATTAACCAAAACCACTTAAAAAAGGCGTTTTTTTATTTGTTAACTTTAAAAGATTTTGACTTTCGTCTGTAAAAAGACTAAGAAACGAAAACACCGGAATGAATGTTGCTCTGGTAACAGCTATTACATATCCCTTCCGGTTCCTCATCTCAGCGCAAAAAGTCGTCAGCACATAAACAGGAATTTTGACTGATTACAGCGGATTTTGGCGCGAGTATCAAACAAGCCCATAGGCAACTCATACTCACTCAAACCTCTCTCACTCATAGGAACTAGATAAAAGGGTCTTTCATGTATTTACGCGAATTAAAAGAGAAAACGCCGTCCGAGCTTTTAGCTATTGCTGAAGAGCACCAAATCGAAAATGCCAGCTCTATGCGCAAGCAGGAGATGATGTTTGCTATTTTAAAGGCTCAGGCCGAGCAGAAGATCGCTATTTATGGCGAAGGGGTTTTGGAAGTTTTGCCCGATGGGTTCGGTTTTCTTCGTTCTCCGGAATCCAATTATTTGGCAGGTCCGGACGATATTTATGTTTCTCCCAGCCAAGTTCGTAAGTTTAATTTGCGTACCGGCGATACGGTTGAAGGCGAAATTCGCGCCCCCAAGGATGCCGAACGTTATTTTGCGTTGCTTAAGGTCAACAGCATCAATTTTCAGGAGCCGGATAAGGCGCGGCATCGCATTGGTTTTGACAATCTTACGCCGCTTTACCCGAACCGTCGTTTGGTCTTGGAGCTTCAGGACCCCGGCAAAAAGGATTATACAACCCGCATCATCGACTTGATTTCGCCGCTTGGTCTGGGCCAGCGTGCGCTGATTGTCGCTCCGCCGCGCACCGGTAAAACGGTTATGCTGCAAAATGTGGCGCATGCGATTACTAAGAATAACCCGGATGTATATTTGATCGTTCTTTTGATTGATGAACGCCCGGAAGAAGTCACGGATATGGCGCGTTCCGTTAAAGGGGAGGTGATTAGCTCTACCTTTGACGAACCGGCTTCGCGTCACGTTCAGGTGGCCGAGATGGTGATTGAAAAGGCCAAGCGTCTTGTCGAACATAAACGCGACGTCGTGATTTTGCTGGATAGTATCACGCGTTTGGCGCGTGCGTATAACACGGTTGTGCCTTCCTCAGGCAAGGTGCTGACCGGCGGTGTGGATGCCAATGCGTTGCAGCGTCCGAAGCGTTTCTTTGGCGCGGCGCGTAACATCGAAGAAGGTGGTTCGCTGACAATTATTGCGACGGCCTTGGTCGATACGGGCAGCCGTATGGATGAGGTTATCTTTGAAGAATTCAAGGGGACGGGTAACTCCGAAATCATCTTGGATCGCAAACTTTCCGATCGTCGGACCTTCCCTGCCATTGACATTACTAAGTCCGGCACGCGTAAGGAAGAATTGCTGGTGGATAAGGGAACCATGTCCAAGATGTGGGTCTTGCGCCGCGTTTTGATGCCGATGGGTACGACCGATGCTATGGAGTTCCTGATCGACAAGTTGAAATACAGCAAGACTAATGCGGATTTCTTTGAATCGATGAGCCAGAATACCAATGAAGGTGGACCTCGTACAAGGCGAGGGTCTTCGGATTAAAAGAAACAAAAAAACCGGCTGTAAGGCCGGTTTTTTTAGGAAGTAAGATCCAAAATTAAGCTGTGCCGGAGGCTGGGGCTGCTTCCATCTTGCTGATCTGTTGTTGATAAAGGCCTGCAAAGTCGATCGGGTTAATCAAGACCTGTGGGAAGCCTCCGTCGCGAATGGCATTGGCCAGAATATTCCGAGCAAAGGGGAACAGCAGCCGCGGCGCTTCGATCAAAAGAAACAGCTTGAGCTGTTCCTCTGTCAATGGAGGCATGCCAAAAATGCCCGCATAGGCTAATTCTGCAATAAAAGCTGTTGTCTTTTCGTTTTTGGCCTCCAGCTTAATCATCAAGGCGACTTCATAAGTATTATTTTTATCAAGCGCGCGGGTTTGAACATTGACGCCCATATCAATATGAGGTTGAGGCTGGTCCGGGGAAAATATTTGTGGCGCATTCGGGCTTTCAAAGGAAAAATCACGGATATATTGGGCATGAACAGCCACTTGTGCCGGGGCTGTTTCTTGGGGGTGATCGGTCATTTTTATCCTTTCAAATCAGAGAATGTGTTTCTTCTATCATGCTTTGAATCGCCAGACAATGAGGCCCGTGATCGCCGTTGCGTCCTTTGGACGAAAGAGATAATCTGCCTGTCATGCAAATATTCGATATCTTAATCTATGCTGCGATCGCTGCCTTCCTTTTTTATAAATTGTGGAGCGTTCTCGGGCAAAAAAATGAAGGCGATGGTGAGGAGGGCGCTCGCCCTAATCCTTTTTCTACGCATGAAAGCCAAAACAATGATGAGGAAAACGTCATGGTTTTGGAAGGTCGCTCAAGACCATCCATGCCTTCGGCTTTGACGCCTTATGGGCATGCTCCTTTATCGCTGGCCGGGGAATTGGATAGCCTTAAAACCGTGGATCCGTCTTTTAACGAGAAAAAATTTATGGAAGGCGCGAGGATTGCCTTTGGTCAAATTGTTACAGCTTTTGCCGGTGGGGATTTGTCCTCGGTTGATTGGCTGTTAGGGCCTGCCGTCAAGAATCCTTTTGAGAAGGTTATTTCGGGTCGAAAAGAGAAAGGTGAGACTCTTGAAAACCGGATTGATCAGATTGTCGCTGCCGATATTGTTGCAGCCAAGATGGAAGGTTCCGTTGCGACATTGACTGTGGAGTTTGTTTCCTACCAAGTGAATGTGATTAAGGATAAGGCAGGGCAAATCGTTGAAGGAAACCCCCACAAGGCAGAAGAAATTCGCGACACATGGGTGTTTCGTCGCGATATGAAATCGGATAACCCTAATTGGCAATTGATTGAGACGCACGCATGAAGACGCGGCTTGCCTGTTTATGTGTTTTGTTTTTATTGACGGCTTGTGCCGGTCGTGAAAAACCGGGCGAAGAGGAAATAGACTTACGTCCTGTTTCTTTTTCCGATCTTTCCGGGTGGGAGTCGGATACTCAATCCGACATTTTGCCGGCTTTTTTAAAAAGCTGCGACGTTTTTGATAAAAAGGATTCTGAGAACGAATTAGGGATTCCTCAGGCCGGACGCGCCGGGGATTGGCAGACGATTTGTCAAAAAGTCGAAGAAACGCCGCTGCAAACCGATGCTCAAGTTCGGCGATTTTTTGAGAATAATTTTGTTCCCTATCGTGTCAGAAATGTGAAGCGCGGTCTTTTTACAGGGTATTATGAAGCGTCGTTAAAAGGCTCGCGCCATCGGCATGGGGCGTTTCAAACGCCTTTATGGCAACGTCCATCCGACATGCTGACGCTCCGGTTGGAGGCGTTTAATCCCGAATGGAAGGGAAGAAAACTCACCGGTAAAATTGCAGGATCCGAATTTGTTCCCTATGACAGCCGGGCGCAAATTGCGCGGGGATCTTTGGTTGGGCGCGCTACCCCTTTGCTTTGGGTGGATGACCCTATTGGGGCCTTTTTCCTTGAGATTCAGGGCTCTGGTCGTGTGGAAATGGAAGATGGCTCTGTTGTTCGTGTCGGGTATGAGGCTCAAAACGGGCAGGGTTATACGGCGGTTGGACGCGTTCTGGCGGATCGGGGAGAGATTAAGCGGCCCGTCACCATGCAAAAAATTCGGGCGTGGATGGAGACTCATCCCGGTCAGGCGCAGTCGGTGATGGATACCAATCCTTCGGTTATCTTTTTTAAAGAAAATAACGGCGTTGGGTCTATTGGAGCGCAAGGGGTTGCGTTGACCCCCTATCGTAGCCTTGCTGTGGATCGACGCTATGTGCCTCTGGGCGTTCCTTTATGGTTGCAAACGAAGGAGCAGCGTCGCTTAGTGATGGCTCAGGATACCGGCGGTGCAATCAAGGGCCCCGTTCGTGGCGATTTATTCTGCGGTGCCGGGAAAGAGGCGGAAGCTATGGCCGGGCATATGCAAGAAGAAGGGACCTATTATTTGCTGTTACCCAAAGAACGGGAAAATCCATGAGCGCCGATGGGGATGAAGATTTATGGCAGGCCTATGCCAAAGGGGTGAAACGATTGGACGCCAAGGAAGAAGAAGAGGGAAATCCTCCATCCCCGCCTGTTCTAAAGAAACCCGCTAAGCCTGCCGAAAAGCCTTTGTTTGAGGAAGCGTTATCGCGCGAAGAGGCCCAGCTTGCGATGCCATCGACATTGCCTGTTCCGCCGGTATGGAAAATGGAACCGCTGGATTTGCGGGTTGAGCGAAATATGAGCCTTGGTGAGGTCTTGATCGAAGGGCGGCTCGACCTGCACGGCAAAAGCGAGCAAGCGGCTTATGACCAATTCAAAGTGTTTGTTGAAAATAGTTATGGGCGTGGCAAGCGAATGCTCCTTGTGATTACGGGGAAAGGCCAAGATGGCGGGTCGGTTATCAAAAATAATTTGCCGCGTTGGTGTGATACAGATGTTTTTGAGCCTTATGTGATGGCGGTGCGTACGGCGGCTCAGCAGCACGGAGGAGAGGGCGCTTATTATATCCTTTTGAGGAAAAAAACGAAATGACGTTTCAAGAAATCGCCGGAGGTGTTTCTGTTTTCGGAAGCTTAGTGGGGACGGCGATTTATATTCGTGAGGTTATCTGTGGAAAGGTCAAACCTCATGCTTTTACATGGTTCGTTTGGTTTTTACTGATGGGGATTGCGGCGGCTGTCGGTTTTGCCGGAGGCGCGGTCGTTAACGCCGTCGTTCTGGCTTGTGGCGCGCTCATGAATTTTTCGATAAGCGTTCTTGCCTTAAAATATGGGGAAAAAAGAATAACTTTAAGCGATAAGGGGACGTTCGCTGCCGCTCTGGCGATTATCCCCGTTTGGTACGCGACGAAAGAGCCCTTAACCGCAGCCCTATTAGTAACGACGATTGACACGCTTGGGTTATGGCCCACCCTTCGCAAGGCCTGGGGTTCCCCATGGGAGGAAAGTTCCAAGGTTTTTGGCCTTTTTTCTGTGACCTCTCTTTTTTGCGTTTTATCCGTATCGCCCTATACCCTGACGACGGGGCTTTATCCGACAATGTCTCTTTTGATGAATTTGATCGTGGTTAGCCTTGTTTTAACGCGGCGGCGGATTTTACCTTGTCAGGAAGGCTAGGTCTATCGTGGATATGCATTATATCGTAGCGGCGTTGGCTATCATCCTAAGCTATACTGGCAACAGTATTTATATTTACGACATTCTTAAAGGAAAAACCAAACCGCATCTTTTTACATGGCTGACGTGGAGTCTGATTATGGGACTTGCCGCGACAATTGCCTTTTCTAAAGGAGCCATGGCCAGTTCCCTTGTTATCGGCAACGGTAGCCTTATGTGCCTGTTGATCTCAGGATTGTCCTTAAAATATGGCGAAAAGCAAATAACGCGTGCCGATCGAATTATGTTTTTTTCTGCGCTGGCCATACTTCCTGTTTGGGTGCTAACCCAAAACGCCCTTATAGCGGCTGTGTTGGCAACGATAATTGATGTCTGTGGATATGGACCGACCTTCAGAAAGTCGTGGGGCAAGCCTCAGGAAGAAAATTTGAAAACTTTTAGTATTTCTGTGTTGAATTCCTTTTTAAGCGTAATGGCGGTTTCTCCTTATAGCTTGACGACGGGGCTTTATCCGACCATGATTTTTGTGATGAATGTGTCGCTCGTTGCGATGTTGATCGTGCGACGATACCAAACAAAAGGAGATTTTAATGGCCTATGATCCCAACAATATTTTTGCAAAAATTCTGCGTGGTGAAATCCCGTGCAGCAAGGTTTATGAAGACGATTTTGCTTTAGCCTTTAACGATATTAATCCGCAGATGCCGACCCATGTGTTGGTCATTCCTAAAGGGCCTTATGAAAATCAGGCGGATTTTGCCATGCGGGCGTCGGAGGAGGAAATCATCGGATTTACGCGGTCGCTTGGGAAAGTTGTCGAGCAATTAGGGATTGCTTCTCATGGCGGGTATCGTGCAATTGCGAATTGTGGTTTGAATGGCGGGCAGGAAGTTCCGCATTACCATGTACATTTGCTCGGCGGCGGGAATGTCGGCCCCATGGTTTGCAAGCGGTAATTATTTCCAAAGCATGAATTTGCCGGAAAGCGGTTGGATTTTTTCGCTGTCGCCAAAGACGATCGCTCCGAGATAGGCCATGTCTTTTTCTTCTTTGGCAAGGATGCTTTCGGCGAGGTCGTCGTCGTGGCCGGTATCAAGCATCTCTTGAGGAAAATCGACCAGCAACAGATCCGGACAGGCGCGAGCTTCTTCAATGAATTGACGAAGGCGAGAGGGTTTGACCTTGGTGATAATGACCGGGTATCGACTGATGCCGATATGATCTGTTCCTGAGGCATCGGTTAGTTTAGCTTTGCCCATTAAAGAACCGTCGGCATAAGCGCCGATGGCTACGCTCAGATGGCCAAGGACATTCATCGCCGTTCCCGTTTCCAACGTTGAAGACAGAACGGCTACGACTTTTTTCGCGCGGTAATCGTAGCTCATTAGATCCTTTTCCGAAAAGGTTGACGCCCTTTCTATTGCCGGAAAAGGCTCTAACTGATTGATGCCGAGCAGATTTACGCGCTTAGTTTGTCGTCTATGGACGCCAACCTAATCACGATCTGCTCTAGCCGACAAAAGGTGGTTTGGCGTCGAATCCTGCTGCTGCTTCAAGTGAGGAGGCGGCCTTAAACAAGGTCATTTCGTCAAAAGGTTTGCCGATCAACTGCAAGCCCATGGGCAGGCCGTTTTGGCAAAGCTGCATCGGAACGACAATGCCGGGCAGACCCGCCAGATTCAGCGTGACCGTGAACACGTCTTCCAGATACATTTTGATAGGATCGTCTTCATTTTCGCCGATCGCGAACGCTGTGGAGGGCGCTGGCGGCGTGAGGATGACGTCACATTTTTCCATGGCCGACAGGAAGTCGTTGCGGATCAGGCGGCGCACGCGTTGGGCCTTGCGGTAATAGGCGTCATAGTAGCCTGCCGACAGAACATAGGTGCCCATCAGGATACGGCGGCGGACTTCTATGCCGAATCCGGCTCCGCGCGTGTTGTCGTACATATCGTTGAGGTTTTCGCCATCCACGCGAACGCCGAAGCGAACCCCGTCATACCGCGCCAGATTGGCCGAAGCCTCGGCGGGCGCAATGATGTAATAGGCCGGTAGGGCGTATTTGGTATGGGGCAAGGAAATATCGACGATTTCCGCGCCTGCGTCTTCCAGCATTTTGGCGCCCTTGTCCCAGATGGCTGCGATTTCTTCGGGCAGCCCCTCGATGCGATATTCGCGGGGGATGCCGACGCGCAGACCTTTGACGGATTGGCCGAGCGCTTCCAGATAATTGGGAACCGGAATATTGACCGAGGTGGAATCCTTGGGATCGTAACCAGCCATCGTACGAAGCATGAGAGCTGCGTCGCTGACCGAGCGCGACAGAACGCCTGCCTGATCGAGCGAAGAGGCATAAGCAATAATACCAAAACGCGAACACCGTCCGTAGGTTGGACGAATACCTACAATACCGGTGACGGCTGCTGGCTGGCGGATGGAGCCGCCTGTATCCGTTCCTGTTGCCGCCATAACAAAACGTCCGGAAACGGCTGCGGCGCTGCCACCCGACGAACCGCCGGGGACAAGTTGACGCTCGGCATGGGCTGGGTCTGGGCCGGTCCATGGGCTGACGACAGGGCCGAAAGCACTGGTGGTGTTGGATGAGCCCATGGCGAATTCATCAAGGCTGGTTTTGCCTAGGGTAATACAGCCTGCGTCGGCTAGTTTATGCGACACCGTGGATTCATAAGGCGGAACGAAATTGGCGAGGATATTGCTGCAGGCTGTCGTGCGAACGCCCTTGGTGCAGTAAAGGTCCTTCATGCCGATCATCATGCCTTCCATGGGACCGGCATTGCCGGAAGCGTAACGCTTATCCGACTTTTCGGCCGCCTGCATGACGCGATCGAAAAGAGGGGTGACAAAGGCATTGGTGGCTTTTTGGCCTCGTTCGGCGGCGGGGATATAGTCTTTTGCCAAATCGACGACAGAAAATTCTTTCTTTTCAAGGCCTGCGCGGACCTCGGTCATTGTTAAATCGGTAAGCTTGCTCATGTTTTTTATTCCACGACTTTCGGAACGGTGAAGAAATCGGCTGTTTTCGAGGGGGCGTTTTGCAGAATGTCGTCGGCGCAATTGCCGTCCGTGACTTCGTCTTTCTCGCGCCATCCAAGAAATCCGTCATTGACATTGGCCAACGGCTCGATGCCGGTTACGTCAAGCTCGTCCAATTGTCCGACCCAAGCCAGAATGCCGCTCAAATCTTTGGCAACGCGGGGAAGTTGGTCTTCGGGAATTTTCAGTCGCGCCAGCCGGGATATTTTTTCGGCTGTTTCATTATCAATCGTCATGGTTTTTCGATTTCGTTCTTTTAAGAATAGGGGTGGCAAAAAGCCAAAGGCAAGCTATCATCAGACATGCCTGTCTGCAACCTTTGTGACCTGTCTTCTTTTCTGAAACCCGGCCAATGCCTTTTAGGGCTGGATCCCGGAAGCGTGATTATGGGCGTTGCGATTTCCGACCCGACGCTGAAAGTCGCGTCGCCGCTTCTTGGGTTGCCGCGCGGTAAGTTTTCTCAGGATGCTGCTCAATTGGTTAATATTATCAATGAGCGTCTGGTCGGCGGGCTGATTATCGGGTTGCCCAAAAATATGGACGGGAGCGAAGG
>JBFWLD010000051.1:0-10645 GCA_050252315.1 Bdellovibrionales bacterium | reverse complement strand
GCTGAATACGGTCTTTAACTCGATTGCGGATTCGCTCTCTAACCTGAGGGTTAGCCAGTAAGGTGAAGAAAACAGGCCTGAATGGTTTGTATTTAGGCCTGTTTTTTCAATGTATTAACCAATTTTAACCGCTAACACTTTGGATGAAATTAAAAAAATTATATTGCAGTGCAGCGATATTAAGCTTAATGTTAGGCGTTTCTAAAGGGTTTTCGTGTATCCTTCATTTATAGTCTAAATAGTTTCAAACGGAGAGATGTTATGTCGCAATCTACACCTTCATTCACCACGTCCGGCGATCAGGTTAAAATCGTCCGTATGACGGAACGTCAACGGGAGCTGGATAAACTGCCCTCCCCCAAAACGCGCCGATGGGTGATGCGCCGCAAGGCTCAGGTGGTTACGGCAGTCCGAAACGGCGTTTTGACGATGCCTGAGGCGTGCGAGCGCTACCATCTTTCCGAGGAAGAGTTCCATTCATGGGCGTATCTGATGGATAACCACGGCGTGCATGGCCTGCGCGCGACGCGCATTCAGGAATATCGCGGTACAGGCAGCTCGCGCGGCGACGACTAAGATTAGTGAAGAAGTGAGCGCATAAAGGCCTGCTTTCGAGCAGGCCTTTATTTATATCCGGTAATTTCAAGGATATGTACGGAGCGTTCGGGCAAGTCTTCCAGATCCAGCAAGGTTGGCACCGTGAGCGTAGCCCTTTCTCGTACAGCCTCTTTAGGCATATAGCCTCGCCCCGGATCGCCGATCAGGACGGGAATCCCCGCCTCCCCAACACAGATACGCAACCATGCAAGGACCCGATGGGCCATCAGATGGTCATAGCAGACATCTCCGGCAAGGATCAGGTCAATCTTTTGGGGCGGGCTTTTAAGGTTACTCACCGTGTAGGGGGCGAGCTTGACGTTGTTCTGTTCCGCGTTAAGCTGCGCCGCTTCACAGGCTAGCGGGTCGATGTCGCAGCTATATACCTTGGCGGCTCCGGCCTTAGCAGCGGCAAGGCCGACCAACCCGCTGCCTGCGGCAAAATCCAACACGCGCTTGCCTGCTACCACCTCCGGGTTGTCCAGAATATAGCGTGCCAGCCCCATGCCCCCGGCCCATGCAAACGCCCAAAACGGAGGTTCTCCCTCCGGATCGCCGGTAAAGAGATCGGTTTCCTTCCACAGCGCTTCCATATTTTCTCCCAGCGCCAGCTTGAGTTCCGGTAGAAAGGGAAGCACCGTTTCTCGCGTGTGGGCGCGGATGAAATCCAAGGCTGTGTTCATGCCCCTACCCTATCCAGCAAGATTGCGGCAAAGACAATTAGTCCAAGCGTGTGATTGCTTTTGAACCGGACGAGGCAGTTGGCCGGATCGTCCATATTCCACGAAGCCAGTTGCCAAACGGCATGGGCTAAGGCTCCGGCGAAGATTAGGTAAAAGAGCATCCCTGCCCCGTTTACCGTCGCAGCCAATGCTGTCAGAGCCAGAAAAAGGGTATAGAACCCCGCGATAAAACCGCGAGATTTATCCTTTAGGTAAAGGGCCAAGGAATGAATGCCGATCAGGTAATCATCTTTTTTGTCCTGATGCGCATAGATCGTGTCATAGCCGAGCGTCCAGAAAATACCGCCGACATAAAGTAACAACGCAGGCCAATCCAGCGAGCCCTTGGTCGCGGCCCATCCCATAAGCGCGCCCCAGTTAAAGGCCAGCCCGAGGACCAATTGAGGCGCAAAGAAAAAGCGTTTAACCAAGGGATAGATAAAGACGATAGGCAAAGAAGCGATCCCAAGCCAAACCGTAAAGCTGTTAAAGTTCAGAAGAACCAAAAGCCCCAGCAAGAGCAGAAACAGCAAAAACATCACCGCCAAAAGAGGCGTGAGTTGACGGCTGGCCAATGGTCGTGTAGCGGTGCGTTCGACGGCCCCGTCAAGGTTGCGATCACATAGATCGTTCACAACACACCCTGCCCCACGCATAATCAGCGCGCCGACAGCAAATAAGAGCGCGTGCCAAAGGTTTGGCATGCCGCCGGACGCGAGCGCAAGGCTCCATAAACACGGCCATAACAAGAGCCAAGTGCCGATCGGCCTGTCGAGCCGCATAAGGCGTAGGTAAGGTCGCAGACCATGAGGCAGGTTGCGGTCGGTCCAATCACCCGGACGAATATCGCTGTGGGGTGGGCGGCGGCTCATGGCATGCCCTCCTGCTTTTTTCGGCGAACAAAGCTGATGGAGCCAATTTCATCAAGTGTTTTGCGCTCGCGTTGTTGTTCAATACGTTCCTCTTCCTCAAGGCGGTTTTCCTCAGCGATTTCGTAACGCTTTTGTTCCTCAAACAAGAAGGCCATCTTTTCGTGCGCTAGATTTACGGCATGCTCGGCGGCGCGGCGTTTGCGCTCCAGCCCTTCGCGTTGAGCCAGTGCGCGTTTGATATAGGGGCCGTAGGTCAGCGCATAAGCCGGGTCCTGATGCAGCAATTCACGCTGTGCTTCTTGCTCAGCCTCAAAATCTTCGATTTCCTGAATCGCTCTGGCAAGCTGCTCCTGCATTTTAGCCAGAATGAGCCGTTGTTCATCGACGCGTGTTTTTTGAAGCTTGATGAGGGTCGCGAGACTCTTCATCAGGCAGGCCATTTGGCGCCGAGGATCGACGCCAATTTAGCATAACCATCGGCCAGATTGTCGCTTTCGTTTTTCCCTTGGCGCAAAAAGTTTTCGATCGGCTCGTAGTACGTCATCGCTTCATCAACTTCGCGGTTGGTGCCTTTGCGGTACGCGCCCAGCCGGATCATTTCCGCCATATTTTCATATGCCGCCAAATGACCTCGCGCAGTCGTCACGAGTTTGTTTTCCGCATCATTGTTGCATCCGGGCATGGTACGCGAAACGCTACGCAGGATGTTGATCGCGGGATAGCGACCTCTTTCCGCAATAGAACGATCCAATACGATATGCCCATCCAGAATGCCGCGCGTGGCGTCGGCAATTGGCTCGTTATGATCGTCGCCATCGACCAGAACGGTAAACAGCCCGGTGATGGCGCCGCTTTCATTTAAGCCCGGCCCAGCCCGCTCCAATAATTTAGGTAGTTCGGCAAAGGTCGTCGGGGGATAGCCTTTGGTTGTTGGCGGTTCCCCGGCGGCAAGACCGATTTCTCGTTGCGCCATGGCAAAACGCGTAACGCTATCCATAAGGCATAAGACCTTTTTTCCCACATCGCGGAAATATTCGGCAACGGCCAAGGTCATATAGGCCGCTTGGCGACGCATCAAGGGGGCTTCGTCCGAGGTCGCGACTACAATCACGCTACGGGCGATGCCTTCGGGACCTAGGGCTTCATGAATGAATTCTTGAACCTCGCGGCCACGTTCGCCGATCAGGCCGATGACCGATACGTCTGCCGAGGTATAGCGTGACACCATGGACATTAAAATAGATTTGCCGACGCCGGAGCCTGCAAAAATCCCCATGCGTTGACCGCTGCAACAGGTCAGAAAAGTGTTGAGCGACCGCACCCCAAGATCGAGCTTACCGCCGACTCGTTGCCTCTTATGGGCTGGCAGCGGCGTGTTGCGAATAAGGTGGTGCTTGCTGCCAATTGGAAGCGGCGGGCCACCGTCGATCGGTTCGCCCAGCGCGTTGATAACGCGTCCCAACCATTCCGGAGTTGGCGAAATAAAAGGCTGGGATTCCGCGACTTCAGCCATGCAGCCCAACCCGATCCCATCCAACGTGTGATAAGGTAAAAGTAAGGCTCGGTTGTCCCGAAAGCCGACAACTTCACACAAAACACGCCGCCCGGATCGGGACAAGACGCAGCATCGTCCGCCGACGGAAAGATGATGCTCGACGCCAGCGACTTCGATCAGCAAGCCCTGAACGCCGACAACCCTGCCGAAGATAGTCATGTCCGGCAAAGAGGCAATGTCGGAAATCAAACGGCTGGATTCGTGAAACGCCTCATCTGACAACAATGCACCCGCCCTTTTTCAGGTTGTTGACTTTGGAGCAAATAGCCTTGGCTTTTTCTTCGGAAAGGGAGATGGTCATGATCCGATAATAGATTCCTTTGGCCCCCAAATCCGCGCGGACCACACGAAGAGACGTGCCATCCAACATGCTGCTATATTTGGATTGGAAACGTGCGACTTCTTTCTTGGCTTGTGCTTCATCCGTGAATGACGCGAACTGAGCCGACGCCATCTTGCCTGAGGCTTTGGGTGTACTTACGGGCGGCTTGTAGTCGTCCTTTGTAAAAAGGTCCTTGGGCAGCCGTGCCATAGCCGACGCGGCTTTTTGCGAGTTTTCATCAACAGCCTTGGCGGATGTTTCAGCTTTTTTCGTTACGGTCTTTTCCGTGACCGTTTTTTTGATGACTGCCGCAGGTTTTTCTACGGTTTTGACGGTTTCCGTTACCGTTGCCTTTTTAGGTTCGGGCGGCGGCGCGATTTCTTTAACCGGCACAGATTCTTTTACGGAAGGTTCGACGACGGCAGCGGTAACGGCTGGCGGCAGCTCGTCCTCAGAGGATTTTTGATCCGGCAGAGCGGCTTGTCCGTGTGTTTCTTCCTCGGCAAAAGTGCCTTCGGTAACGGGCGTTGTCGGAGTCTCGCGCGGTTCGTCTGGCGGAGGTAGAAGATGCTCGACTCCGTTTTCCTCAGTCGGCTCGACCGTGCCGTCCAGTTTTTGAAAAACTTCGACGTCGCGATGCGGAATGTCAATGCCGCCGGGCTGCTCCGGTCTTTCTTTGATGGGAAGCTCGGCCTTGATGGTCGGTATGGTTTCAATCGTGTCGTTATTTTGGGAGTGATAGGTGTTGATCCCAATGCCCGCACCGACCGCGAGGACGATCAGGGCGAGGAGCAAAAGGATTTTGCGTGGGTTGAACCCGCCGCCGCCCCCGCCTCGCCGTCTGGCAAAATCCGAGCGGACGGGGCGTTGGGCAAAAAGTTCACGTTGAGACGGTCTGTTCATTACGCATTTCCTCCAAGGCTGAGCAGCCCATAACGGCAAGGCCACTAGCTAAGACGGTTTGCACGGCTTTCACAAGAGCAAGTTTTGCTTTCGTCAGCTCAGGGTTGTCGGGCAAGATGAATCGCAGGGCAGCTTTATCATTACCCTTGTTCCAAAAGCTGTGGAAGTGCCCAGCTAGGTCCATCAGGAAAAACGCGATCCGGTGTGGTTCTTGTGCCATGGCAGCGGCTTCGACAGCACGCGGCCAGTTGGCCAGAGCACGAATCAGCGCCACTTCTTCCGGTTGATTGACGGCGCTTAGATCCAAAGCGGCCAAGGCCTGCGGCGAGATGTCGAGCCCTTCGATCAGGTTCGTCGCATTGCGCAACACCGAACAGCACCGCGCATGGGCGTATTGCACATAAAAGACGGGATTGTCGCGGGTTTGCTCGACGACTTTGGCGAAGTCGAACTCCAATTCGGACTCCGGCGCGCGGGTCAGCATGAAAAAGCGAACCGCGCCCACGCCGACCTGTTCTACCATTTCGCGCAAGGTAATTAAATTGCCGGAACGCTTGGATAGCTTGACGGGCTCGCCGTTTTTAAAAATTTTGACGATGTTGTTAAAGATAACGTCCAGTCGTGCCGTGCCGTTGCTGAACGCCGCCACGCCGGGGCGCAGCCGCTCCAAATAGCCGCCATGGTCGGTGCCAAGCACATTAATCATGTACTGAAAGCCGCGTTGGACCTTGTCATAATGATAGGCAAGATCGGGCATGACATAGGCCCATGTCCCGTCACGCTTTTTCAAAGGGCGGTCGATGTCGTCGCCGAACTGGCTGGAGCGGAACAGAGTCAAAGGAACCGGGGTCCAGTTTTCCATTTCCTTGCCTTTGGGTGGCGGCAACGTCCCGGTATAGATCAGGCCCTTGTCTTCCAACAGTTTGAAAACTTTGTCCAACGTTCCGTTTTCAATCAAGACGCGTTCATTGGTGAAAACATCATGTTTGATGCCGATCAGGGCAAGGTCTTCCTTAATCATGCCAATAATATATTCGGAAGCAAATTTCCGGATTGGCGCGATCCATTCTTCTTCCGGCTTGCCGATCCATTTGTCACCGTCTTTTTGCGCGAGCGCCTGCGCGACTTCTTTGAGGTAGTCTCCGGGATAAAGGCCTTCGGGAATGGCGCCAATATCTTCCCCCAGCGCCTCGCGATAGCGCAAATGCGTGGTGCGCGCCAAAACGTCAATCTGCGTTCCCGCATCGTTCATGTAATATTCGCGTGTCACGTCATACCCGGCTTTTTCCAGCAACCGGCACAGCGTATCGCCCAAGACAGCGCCGCGTACATGCCCGGCATGCATCGGGCCTGTCGGATTGGCGGAAACAAACTCGACATTCACTTTTTCGCCGTGCCCCAGATCGCTGTCGCCGTAAGCGGTGCCTGCTTTAAGAATATCTTTGACTTCCTGATGCCACGCTTCGGGTTTAAGACGAAGGTTGATAAAGCCCGGCCCCGCGATCTCGACGCTTTCGACCATGGGCAGAGCTTCCAGTTCCGGCTTAATGAGTTCCGCAATCGCGCGGGGTGGCTTGCCCGCCGCTTTTGTCAGCATCATGGCCGCGTTGGTTGCCATATCGCCATGGGCGGGATCGCGAGGCGGCTCGACAACAAAAGTCGGCAAAGGCGTGGCCACCTTTAGTGCGCCTTCTTTGGCGAGTTTATCAACGACCTGCGTGACCGCATTCTGCATGGATTTAAAAATCGACACCCTGTCCTCCGAAAAAAGCTACGGGCTCAAGGAGAAAAACGCGAGTCCCCGGACTCCCTCGTTCGACTCCCTGAACCCAGAATCTTGAACCACTTGGCTTACGCCATTAAATCCGTTGAAAAAATGCGTCGGTGCTCAAGAAGCGCAAAGCGATCCGTCATACCTGCGACATAATCGGCAATGATACGCGCCTTAAAGGAATCCTCGGCCTCGCGGCCTTTGACGCGGTCATACCAGTCGTTCGGCATGCAGTTCGGATGATCCATCAAGAAATCGAACATTTCTTTGACAATACGTTCGGATTTCACAAAGACGCGGTTGACCTTGCTATGACGATACATGCGCTTATACAAAAAGTCGCGCATGGTGCGAATATTTTGCTGCATGGCAAAGCTAAAGGTAACCACGGGCTCCTTGGCCCGACGAACATCATTGGCCGATTTCGGAGCCAGACGCGACAGGTTGGCGCGGGTGGTGTCGATCAGGTCTGTAATCATAGTGCCGATTACCTGACGCACTGAGGCATGCACGATGCGTTCTTCCTTGGCGTTCGGGTAGTGGCGCTTGATGTCTTCAAGGATAGGTCCGAACAGCGGCAAAGCCTTCAAATCCGCATAGGTAAAGAACCCGGCGCGATAGCCGTCGTCGATGTCATGCGTATTATAGGCAATGTCGTCAGCCATGCCCGCAATTTGCCCTTCCGCCGAGGCAAAGCGCGCAAGGTCGAGATCATAGCGGACGTTAAAGGCTTCGATGGTCGGCGCCAGTTTTTCCCCTGGCTTTTCCGGGAGCAACGGACCGCTATGCTTGACAATGCCTTCCAGCGTTTCCCATGTCAGGTTCAGGCCTTCAAATTCGATATAAGTGTGTTCAAGCTCGGTGACGACGCGCAAGGTCTGCTCGTTATGCGAAAAGCCGCCATAGTCCTTCATAAGATCCATCAAGGCAGCCTCGCCCGCATGACCGAAACAGGTATGGCCCAGATCATGCGCCAGCGCGATAGCCTCGGTCAGGTTCTCGTTCAGCCCCAAGGCCCGCGCCACGGCACAGGCGATTTGCGCGACTTCCAGCGTATGCGTCAGCCGCGTACGATAGTAATCGCCTTCGCTTTCAATAAAGACCTGAGTCTTATTCCGCAATTTACGGAATCCGCCGGAGTGAATGATCCGGTCGCGGTCGCGTTGAAATTCGGTACGCGTCTCGCTGGGCGTTTCCGGGATAAGCCTACCGCGGGTTTCTTCAGCCTTGGTGGCATAGGGGGCGAGCACATGGCTCTTATCGCTTTGGTATGTTGTCATCTTGGCACATTAACGTTATGATTCAGCTTTTACTAGAGGCTAATATGCGGATTGCGACTTGGAACGTCAACTCGGTACGCGCACGGCTTGGAAATATCACATCCTGGCTGGAAGCCTCGCGTCCGGACGTGCTTCTTTTGCAGGAAATCAAGTGCCAAACGGAGGATTTTCCGGCTTTAGAGTTTCAGTCCCTTGGCTATGAGTGCCATGTCGCGGGTCAAAAAAGCTATAATGGCGTGGCCCTTCTCTCTCGTTTTCCGGTCGAAGACCCTCTTACGGCCCTGCCCGGCAACCCTGCCGACGAGCAGGCGCGGTACCTTGAGGGCACCGTTAAAGGCGTGCGCATAGCCTCCCTATATCTGCCAAACGGCAACCCGGTCGGGTCTGAGAAATATGCTTATAATCTGGCGTGGATGGATCGTCTTACGGTTCATGCTAAGGCTTTGCTGAAAAGCGAGAAGCCCTTTGTGTTCGGCGGCGATTTTAACGTAATCCCTGCCGATGCGGACGTTTACGCGCCTGAGGATTGGCGGGGTGACGCGCTGTTTACGCAATCCACGCGAGACGCTTTTCGTCGGCTTGTGGGGCTTGGCCTTACCGAGGCTTACCGCGCCTTGCATCCCCAGCAGACCGAGGCCTATACGTTTTGGGATTATCAAGGCGGCGCGTGGCAGCGCAATCTAGGCCTGCGCATCGACCATTTTCTGCTGTCGCCGGAGGCCACAGACCTTCTCCTGTCTGTCGAAATCGACCGCGCCCCGCGTGCGCAGGAAAAAGCCTCGGACCATGTGCCGGTTATCCTTTCCCTTGACGCCTAAAAAAACGGAGCCGTTCGGCTCCGCTTTTTTAGGCTATTGGCTTATAAGTCTTAAGCCGCTTTCTTTTCCTTAGTCAGGACGTTTTCAAGCTTGGCCGTGGCCTTGTCTTGGTCGATCTTCTCGACGGCGGCAAGTTCGCGGGCCAGACGCTCAAGCGCGGCCTGATAAATTTGACGTTCGCTGTAGGAATGTTCGGGCTGGTCCGCGCCACGATGCAAGTCGCGAACAACTTCGGCAATGGAAACCGGATCGCCGGAATTGATCTTTGACTCATATTCTTGAGCGCGGCGGCTCCACATCACGCGGCGAACCTTGGACTTGCCTTGCAATGTGGACAAGGCTTCCTTGATGCGATCACGAGAGCTGAGACGGCGCAATCCAGAGGCCTTTGCCTTAGCGACAGGCACACGCAGGCGCATACGATCTTGCTCAAACATGATAACATAAAGAGAAACCGACATCCCGCTGTCTTCAAACGTGTCAACACCTTCAACGCGGCCAACCCCATGGGCTGGGTAAACGACAAAATCACCCTTTTTGAACTCTAGCTTCTCGGTCATGTTGTACTGACTCCTTGGCTTTTTTCGAACAGTGTTGTTGCGGGATTGATAAAAAGGCGATGTCCTAGCGCATAGGAAGGTTGGGCTTTGTAGCAAAAAATGCCTTGCGCGCTCGCGTTCAGCGCGACTACCCTTTTTATCCGTTGCGTCAGCGCCTTTGTCCTAAAGGCGGCTTGTGGCCTTGTCTCCAATCCGGTAACGAATATATATACCATTTTTTAGTCTTTATTACAAAGCTTTCGAACGGAGATATTCTTACCTCTTACATTTCAATGAGTTATGATCCGCTATGGTTAACGAATAGCCTTTCGAATCGTTAACTATAGAAAAGGTTTTAATTTTTAGCGGACCGCCCTTATACCCTATAAAAGGGAAAGGCTATATTGTTGATGTTTCGATATGTAAGGAAATAAGCCCATGTACGACCAAGAAAAAACTGTTGAAACCGTTTCAACCAAAGCTAACACATACTTTAATGCATTAAAAGATCATCATGTTAATGAAGGTACTATTCGAGCTGCGCTTTTTGAAGAGATGTCCTGGAAGGAAAAGCCCCTTTATTCGTTTTGTCGATTGTTGGCAGACTATTTCCCCTTATGTCGCGATCAGGCCCAAAAAATGGAAGCGCAAGTTACCGATATGGCCGCGATCCGTGATCCCTTGAATAGGGGCAATGGTTATTTAATATTGCACCGTCCCGATTTAGTAGGTGCAAAGTATCTCACGACCATGACCTTGCAAATGCTGAGCAAACCGCCCTGTTATACAACAGATGAAGAGTTTAGCTTTCTTTATGCTTTAACGCATATTGACGAGATATCTCTCCGGCCCCAGCTTTTCCTTAAGAGTGCGTTTTATACCAACGGTGACTATCATAAGGCGCTTAAAAGCAGTTTAGAGTCGACTTTGTGGGGCTATCAAGACCCTGACATTCAGGGGAGATACAGAAATTATGTCCCGGATCTGATGATCGCGACAATGCTTGATAATGATGGCTTTAGAGAGTTTTTAGTCAAAGAAGGATTTGACCCTTCTCAAACCGTGCGCGGCCATATGCTTCATTTCCGAGATATTAATTCCCCCGAAAGCGTTTCTTTCCCGCATCTGCAAAGTCTTCATGCCTTGCTCAAGGTTTCGCCGAAGATGACCTTCGATGCCGAGATGCAGGATGCGATGCTTTCTGTACTTGACAGTACTTCTGATCATCAACCGCTTTTTATTCCCGAAATGTTAAAGGATTTTCTG
>JBFWLD010000050.1:0-10679 GCA_050252315.1 Bdellovibrionales bacterium | reverse complement strand
TACACGACGCTCTTCCGATCTCAAATGAAGCCGCGCCCATTCTTCGCGTTTAAGCGCGCGTTCTTTTCGGATAATGGTAAAGGCCGGAAAGTCCTTGGCGAGCGTCGGCACATCCTCTTCGTGAAACCAAGCAAAGGGGATGCGTAAAAGCGGGCGCTGCCCGGCATTCAGCCCTTCCTCGCGCGTAGTCCGACGATTATGTACGTCTTCGAACTCATAAATCCGCAGCAGCAGGGAAGGGCGATCGGTATGTGGAATAAACTCCAGCACGTCCCCCATTTCCAGACGATTTTTGACATCAATCAGGAAAGCATCGTCGGTCACATGCTTGACAATACCGGCATATTCCCATGCGGATAGCGTGTGGGTGTCTTCGAAATTATGGGCATGATGCGTCAGCTTCCCATCATGGAACGCAAGCGAATACCCGCGCGTCGGCAAAGTCAGCAGTTCTTTCATGTAGGGCTCGGGCGACCAGTTTTCGGGATCGGCGTTCCAGTCGTCGATAGCGCGGCGATAAGCCTTAGCCGTGACCGCGATATAGTAGGCGCTACGGTTTCTACCCTCGACCTTCAGCGAGTTCAACCCCAGCGATAAATATTCATCCAGCCGGGGCATCAGGCAAAGGTCTTTGCCGTTGAGAATATAGGAGCCATGGCCATCTTCTTCGATGGGCAGATACTCGCCCTCGCGCATTTCCTCTTCAAGCGCGAAATCGAAAAGCTTCCGCGTCTCATCATTGAGTTCAAGCTCGTGAATCGAGCCATCCTTAAGTCGCACGTTTAGCTTGTACTTCCAGCGGCAGGAATTGGCGCAGTTCCCTTGATTAGCCCCGCGTTCGGCCAGATAGTTGGAAAGCAGGCACCGCCCGGAATAGGTCATGCACATGGCGCCGTGAACAAAAATTTCAAGCGCGATATCCGGGCATTTGGCGCGTATTTCCTTGAGTTCGGCAAAGGACAGCTCGCGCGCGAGAACCACAAGCTCGGCTCCCAGTTTTTCCCAGAATTGAACGGAAAGCCACGAACAAACATTGGCCTGTGTCGAGATATGCAGCGGCAGCTCCGGCGCCTGTTCTTGAACAAACGAAAGCACGGCAGGGTCGGCAACGATCACGCCATCCGGGCGAACGCGCCGAATGCTCTCGACATAGTCCGGCAGCTTTTTAAGATCCTTGTTGTGCGAAAAAAGATTGAGTGTCAGGTAAGCGCGACGCCCGTGCGCATGCGTAAACTCAACAGCTTCGATAACTTCTTCAAGGGTAAGGTTCGATTTGGTGCGCAGGGAAAGGTCAGGCGTACCCATGTACACGGCATCCGCGCCATACAGGAGCGCAACCTTGAGTTTTTCAACCGAGCCGACGGGCATCAAAAGTTCGTTTAGCTTTTTCATGCCTTTAGATACATGGAAAAAAGGCCGGATTCAATCCGCAGCTTTCAGCGGCCCACCAAGTTTTTCATAATACTCGTATAAGTTGAGCAAAAGAAATTATCTGCGTATGTAGTGTGAAGTCGGACGATGCTCAGTATTTAAGGAACAGCTATATGGTATTTTATAGTATTCAATGAAGATCGAATCACCTATGATGGCGTGTCCGACGCCAGAAACGGACCCTTTCTGAGTATAAAAATCCTTTCTCCCTTCCACAGATTCATGGCTGCCATCTCCGCAGCGTTCCAACCGTATGTAATCTGCATCGCAAAAACAGAGGGTTATAAGATGAATAGTCTTTTCAATAACTTGTCGATCCGCGCCCGCCTGCTTATCAGTCTGGCTTTTTTTCTATTGACGTTGGGGTTTGCAAGCGTCAACGCCTATCAAAGTATTGGCGGCTATATTGACTTTGCTGCACAGGAAAAGAAAGGCGACCTTTATCAGCGTCCCTTAGCCCAGATGATGGATTCGTTAGGTCAGCTCCGGCTTGAGCTGTCGCAAGTCGCCGCCAACCGCTCACCGGATAAGAGCCTACTAACGGAAGAAATCTCCCGAATAGATGAGGAGATGGAGCGGCTTAAAAAGGCGCAAGCCCTTGTCGGTGAGGATCTCCAATTCACCGAGGATGGCCTGAACAGCCGCGGTCGCGAAAACTTAAAGATGGACGCGGTCGAAGCGAAATGGGACGCACTCAAAAAGTCCATTGCGGATGGAGCCTATACGAAGATTGACGATGCCGTCGCCTCCTTTCTTGCGGACGTGCGCGGTATGATCGCTCATTCCGGCGACACCTCGAACCTGATCCTCGATCCTGACCTTGATAGCTATTATCTGATGGACATCACGCTGTTGGCGTTGCCCCAAACTCTCGATCGCCTGACCGTGATTTCTTCGACGGTCTTTCCGATGTTAGCCAGAGGCGAACTGACGACTGACGAACGTACGGAAGTTGCGGTTATGGCGCGTATGCTGGCGGAGTCGGATGTAGCGCGCGTTGATGCGGATATGGATACCTCCTTGAAGGAGGACGCCAATTTTTACGGCGTAAGCGAAAGCTGGCAAAAGAACGGGAAGACCTTGCGAGAATCCTATCTGGCCGCCAATAACGCGCTGGTCGCCATGCTCCAGTCCATTTCGACGGGCCAAAGCGTCAATCCGGACCTTTTTGCAACTACACTTCTCAAGGCACAGGAAACAGCCTTCCAGTTTCTAGAAAAAGGCTATGATGAACTTGACCTGATGCTGGATTATCGTATTGCCAGCTATGCCTCGGATCAAACGCATTCCGCCTTGGTTTCTTTGGCGGGGGCCGTGGGTTCCGTCTTGTTCTTTATGCTGATCGTCGGAACGATTACCCGCCCGCTGAACATCTTGACCCAGTTGATGAAAAAGCTGACGAAGAACGAGCTTGATGTTGAGATTCCCTATACGGAAGCCAAATCTGAAATTGGCGCGATCGCAGCCTCGATTCAGGTGTTTAAAGAAAACTCTTTACGCATCGAGAGCATGAAACAGGAGAACATCGAGCAAGAAAAGAAAGTCGAAGAAGATAAAAAACGTATGATGGCCGATTTGGCGCATACGTTTGAGACGAATGTCGGCGACATCGTCCATACGGTTGCCTCAGCGGGGACAGAGCTGCAAGCCAGCGCGGAAGGATTGGCCAGCATCTCGCAGCAAACGAACGATCAAACGGATATGGTGGCCGAAGCGACGAATACAAGCTCGAATAATATCCAAACGGTCGCGTCGGCAGCGGAAGAGCTAACCGCGTCGATCGAGGAAATCTCGCGTCTTGTCGGGGACTCCTCGCAAAAATCGGGTCACGCTGTTGAGCAAATCCAAAAGGCGAACGATACCGTCAAAGGCCTGATGACAAGCTCGGCGGAAATCGGCGAAGTCGTTCAGTTGATTAATGACATCGCGGCCCAGACCAATTTGTTGGCGCTCAACGCCACCATCGAAGCGGCAAGGGCAGGCGAGGCCGGGAAGGGCTTTTCCGTGGTCGCCTCCGAAGTCAAGAATCTCGCCAATCAAACGGCGAAAGCGACGGAGGAAATTACCGCCAAGATCAACTCCATTCAGGATGTCGCGGGCAACGCGGTGCAAGTGATCCAGTCGGTTGGCGAGATTGTCGAGTCTATCAATGATTCCGCAACGAATATTTCGGCTGCCGTGAACCAACAAAGCTCTGCCACGCAAGAGATTGCCAAGAATGCGCATCAGGTAGCAATTGGGACGCAGGAAGTCACGAACAGCATCGCAACGGTGACCAAAGCGGTTCAGGAGTCGAAAAATTCATCCGAAGAAGTCTTGAACGCGGCCAAGGAACTGTCCGTCCAGTCGGAAAAGTTGAAACAGGAAGTCTATCACTTCCTAAACAGGGTCAAAGCCTCGTAAGAGCCTTGGCCCGTCAAAGCCTACGACAAAAACGCGTCACTCCGGCGTAAGCCGGAGTCCCTCGTCGCGTACCCTACAGGAGGTTTTAGTTCGGTGAAGGGTTTATTTTGAAAAGCTTGCCAGCCGCCCGACCTGAAAGTTCTACGATCGCCGGAACCCTTATGGCTGCTCTTCCGCCAGGTCCCTTTGCCTGGATTTGCACATAAGCTTTTCCGTTATCCCCTATGTATAGAGCGAGGGGATGTTTGATCTTCGTTTCGCCGCCTATTTCTTTAAAAAGCGTTCCTAAAATTTTTCCACCCTCGGCCAGACGCATGACAACTAATTGACCATCGGGGCCTCGACCTAGAAGGGCAGTGGTGGCGCCATTGGTTTTGTTAATATCTCTTCCTTGCACATTTACTTGAACACTGATGTCTTTGGCCGGAATTCTGGATTCCGCCATATCGCTGCGACCGCCCTCGATCAAGTCGCGTGGCGTGCGGAGGGGGGTGTAAAAAGACTTTTCGGCTTCTTGTTTGGTCAGGACTTTAAAATCTTGGCCTTCAACAAGTTCTATTTGTTTCTTTTCTGCCATTCTGCGTTCCTTAAATCTTTTTAACTATGAGGCGATTATACCACAAAAAGACTACCCAAAGATGAGCGTAATGTTTTCATTTGTGGTTAATATTTGGTGCGTATAATGCCCCAATGCCTTGAACGGTAAGGGAAATCCCATGCGCGTCCGAATTTACCAACCAGCTAAACCCGCGATGCAATCCCATTGTTCGTGCGACAAACGATGGATTGTAGAGCCGCTTCTTGCTTTGCAGCGAGAAATCGACCCGGTCATGGGCTGGGTCCAAGCCGACGATCCGCTTTCGACGCTTTTTCACCGTCTAACCTTTGCCACATCTGGGGAAGCGCTTACCTTTGTCCGTTCCCGCGGGTGGGATTACGATCTCGAACTCCCGAACGAGCGGCGAGTTGTCCCCAAAAACTATTTGGATAATTTCAATCCTGACAGACGAGGCCGTGGACGCTAAGATGCGCCATGCCAAGAAAAACAGCATCATCGGATAAGATTAGGAAAGGCCGCACGGGGTATGACCGTGGCGCTTCCGTCCTGCGCGAGCAGCTTAAAACCATGCCGACCCAACCGGGCGTGTACCGCATGCTGGCCCAAGACGGCACGGTGCTCTATGTCGGTAAAGCCAAGAACCTGAAAAACAGGGTAACCTCCTATACGCAACGTGCTCGCTTGCCGAACCGCCTGCAACGCATGGTCGCCCAAACGCGATCCATGGAGATTGTGGTCACCCATACTGAAACCGAAGCCCTCTTGCTGGAAGCCAATTTGATCCAGCGTTTCATGCCGCCCTTCAATGTGCTCCTGCGCGACGATAAAAGCTTCCCCTACATTTTGATTGCGACGGATCATGACTTCCCTCAACTTTTAAAACATCGTGGCGCAAAATCCCGTCAAGGCCGCTATTTCGGGCCCTTCGCTTCGGGCGGAGCCGTCACGGAAACATTGACCTTGATGCAACGCGCATTCAAGCTGCGCACCTGCACGGACAGCGTTTTGGAGCATCGGACACGTCCCTGCCTTCAATACCATATCAAACGATGCACGGCGCCGTGTTGCGGCAAAGTCTCGAAAGCCGATTACGACGCGCAGGTCCGCGAAGCCTGCGCCTTTTTGCGGGGTGACAGCCATGATGTCCAAACCCGTATGGCAAAGGACATGCAAGCGGCCAGCGATCGCTTAGAGTTCGAACTCGCAGCCAGCTTACGCGACCGCATTCGCATCCTGACCAGCATGCAAACGCGGCAGGATATTAACGTCGCAGGCTTGGGCGACGCGGATGTGGTTGCCTTGCATCAGCAGGCAGGCCAAAGCGCGGTACAGGTTTTCTTTTTCCGAGCCGACCGCAATTTCGGTACGCGCAGTTATTTCCCGACCCATGACAAACAGGTTTCGTCGGCGGAAGTAATGGGAGCCTTTTTGGCGCAATTCTATGCGGATAAAGACCCTCCGCCGCTTATTTTGCTCAGCGAGATGCCGGACAACGCCGAGCTTTTAACCATGGCGCTGACCGAAAAAACCGGGCGTAAAGTTTCGCTCGTTGTCCCTAAACAGGATAAAAAGAAACGCCTTGTCGATCATGCCCTAACGAACGCCTCGGCAGCTCTTGGCCGCAAAATGGCGGATCGACTGGAGCAAGAAAAATTGCTAACCCGCGTCGGCGATCTGTTCGATCTTTCCCATGCGCCGAAAAGGATCGAGGTGTATGACAACTCGCATCTCTCCGGCACGAATGCGATCGGCGCGATGATTGCCGCAGGGCCGGAAGGTTTCCTCAAAAAGACCTATCGTAAGTTCACGATCAAAAGAGCGCAAACGAACGACGACTTTGCCATGATGCAAGAAGTTCTGGAACGTCGTTTTATGCGTCTGCAAAAAGAGGACCCGGACAGGAAAAGCGGCCTGTGGCCGGACCTTCTTTTGATTGACGGCGGGGCTGGTCAGATCGGCAAAGTCGAAAAGGTCCTGACCGAGCTTGGCGTCCAAGGCGTAGCCTTGGTCGGGATCGCCAAAGGCCCGGATCGAAATGCGGGGCGCGAACGTTTTTTTATCCAAGGGAAAGCCCCCTTCAGCCTGCCGTTGCAAGACCCGGTGCTTTATTATCTGCAACGGCTGCGGGACGAGGCCCACCGTTTTGCCATCGGAACCCACCGGGCCCGCCGCGCCAAAGCCTTGTCCGTATCGGGGTTAGAAGAAGTCCCCGGCATTGGCGCGACGCGCAAAAAGGCCTTGTTGCAGCATTTCGGGTCGGCCAAGGCAGTGCAGGGGGCGGCCCTAGACGATTTAACGCGCGTACCCGGAATTAGTTTAAAAATGGCAAAAATACTTTATGACTATTTCCACGCAGCGGTGTAAAAGAGAGTATGCGTATCATTTTGGCGAATCGGATTTGAAATGTTTAAGACCATTGCCAATAAGCTTACTTTGTCACGGATCATTTTGATCCCTGTGATTTTGCTCCTCCTCGTTTTGCCTTATGGCTGGGCCGCGTGGTCGGCATGGGGCCTTTTCTCCATTGCCGCCGTCACGGATTGGCTCGACGGGTATCTGGCCCGTCGCGAAAATCAGGTGTCGCGTGTCGGCCAGTTTCTCGACCCGATCGCGGACAAGCTTCTTGTTTCCGCTGTTGTCCTGCTGCTTGTGTATAATCGTAAGATTGATGGGCTAAGCGTTCTTCCCGCCGTGATTATATTGTTGCGCGAAGTTGCCGTCTCTGGCCTGCGCGAGTTTCTGGCCGGGCTGAGCGTCCGCGTGCCGGTCAGCCAGCTTGCCAAATGGAAAACGACCATCCAGCTTGTCTCCCTTGGCTTCCTGATTGTTGGCTCGGAAAATACACCTTTTTGGCTTCCGGCAACGGAAATCGGCGATTTGCTTTTGTGGGTCGCGGGGGGCTTAACCGTGATTACGGGATATGATTACTGGCAGGCCAGCCTCAAGCATTTCGATAGCTAGTCTAGCCTACTCTGATCGTTCGCCCCGGCGACGATCCTGTCCGATTGTCGCGGCAACATATTCCCCATAAAGCACCTTACACGCAACGCACCCAAGGGCGGTAAAGATCAGGACAAGGTGTAAATCCACAAGCAGGTCCAGATAAATATTCTCAAAGGTGCCGACAAGGTAAAAGATAGGGGTAACAATCATCCCCAAAATGAGGAAATTAAACGCAAGGCGCAAAGCCTTTCCCTTTGTCATCCGCCACGTTTTGGGGAGCGGAGCCTCAATCCCGGCGATGACGGTAAACGGCACGAGCATAAGGCGAAGGATAAGCCAAAGCCCAATGATGCAGCTAAAGATGGTTACGACAGCATCAATATTTTCGTCGCCGAAAAAACCATGGATGAAGGGCAGACTATAAACGAAAGAGAGATAACCGAGAGACAGAGCGACCATTCCGATCATAGATTGGATAAAAAGGTCAAAGGTCGGCATTACGGGCTTGGACGGAGGCTCCTGCCGAAAAAAGCAGCGGGCGAAATAATAGATTTCAAAAAAAGCGAGGACGGGAAGGGCGATGGACTCCACCCCCAAAACCGTAAGCCCTGACCCGATAAGAGCAAAAACAACCATACCGGGAAACCAAAAGCGCATATAAATAAAAACGAGCCGAAGGGCATCGACCCATAAGCCGTCAAGCAGAAAGTCCCACATACGCTCTTTCAACCCATGCTGTTCGGACATTGTTTCACTCCTCACGCCGTAAGTTTGAGCAAAGCGTACAAAACAACGCGGCAAGAATAAAGGGCTAACCTTAAGGACCCGACATTTCCCAAACCTTAGCCCCACATCCCAAGCCTACCTCCACCCACCGATTATTTCCCAAACCTCAGCCCCACATCCCAAGCCTACCTCCGCCCACCGAGTATTTCCCAAACCTTAGCCCTACTTCCCAAGCCCAACCACCCGCCCCTTGCGGGCGGGTCGAAAACGCTTGTCGTTTTCGGGGTGGGGTTACCTTTTCATCCCCCCGACAAACCACTTCATGAAATAAAGCAGTCTCCCTTAACGTCATCCCGCCCCGCCTTCGCGAGGATAAACTCCGACTGGCATCTCATGTTATTTCGTTCGCTGATTTTTATCCGAGTTCAGGACCCTGCGCTAACCTTGTGTCAAGCGCCCGAAAAGGCCCTTTCGTTTCGGACGTATGCCAAACATGAACAAAGCGCCGATCCCAAGCCCCAAAATTGGGTAAGCCATAGGAAAGAAGAAAGAGGTCGTAATCCCCAGAAGGTGGGACGGCATGCGTCCTGAGGCAATAATAACTTCGCGGCAGATAACCCCGGCGGAGGATCGGCGTTTGAACCAGCGGTTGACTTCCAAGGCTTAAGCAGATTGGTCGCGACGGTCAGAACGCTAAGACCAATGGCGAACAGCCAAGGATGATTGACGGCCACGGCAAGGAAAGTCCATCCGATAATCATGGCGATACCGCCGAGTTGCCCAGCTTGCATCCCTTTTTTCTGAATGAGCCATCCGGCTACCGGCGTCAGAAAAAGACCGAGGATGGGACGCAAAGACATATTAATCCCAGCCCCGATCGCGGAGATTCCTAAAACGCGCATCCAAATAGGCATAATGCCATCGACCATGGGGTTGAAAAGTCCGAAGAAAAAGGAAATACGCGTCGAAGGCTTGTCTTTGCCGATCAGACCCCAAACTTTTTTCAGGTTATTTCGACCGCCGACCGGAACGTAAAGGAAAAAAGCGCTGATAATCGTGCACAAACACCCGCCGACGCATGCGGGATAATAAAGATTATGCTGCAACAGAAAGCCGCCGATAAACAGACCCAAGGAATAAGAAAAAGTAACCAGATAGGTATGCAGCGCGGTTTCATTTCCACGATTAGCCCGTGACTGATTTTTAGAAAAGCCGTATTCGTTCAAGGCGAGGAAAGGCGCAAGGGTTGCGGCGGCAGCCAAAGCGTTCAAAGCGGACCACGATGGATTGATAAAAAGCACGCTGGTACAGGCAAGTTGAACCGCGAGGAGCAGCCATCGAGACTTATATCGCGCCAACAACCAGAAAGTCTGGGGAACGAAAACATAGCCGGTAAAAAACATGCGCAGGATTTGATAGATAAGGCTGGCCTCATACCCATACCCGGCCATGGCGTAGTTCAGCGTAAAAGACAGACACCCAAACCCCAAATTGGCAATAATGCCAATGGCTAAAATTTTGGCACGGGCGTGATCGCGCCACGGCGCGATAAAGGCTCCCGTCATAGCTTGTTTGAGCCTGAGCAAAAAAGGGCGCATTACTCGGCAACCCTATAGGGATAGGGGAGCCGCGCCTGCGGCCCTTGCACGCCGGTAAAGGAGTTTAGGAAAGGCAAATACTGCCGTACCATAGCCCCTCCAAAGTGAAGGTCCTCCAACATTTTTAAAGCCAAAGACATCGGCGTTTCAGGCTGCGGATAAAGGCTGACGGTCAAAATATCTTCTGGCTTTAACCCGATCTTTTCCTTGAGCGCATTGAGGGCGTCGTTGATTCCACCAAGCTGATCGACCAGCCCGACCTGAACCGCCTGCGCGCCGGTAAAGATACGCCCCTTAGCGACTTCTTCGGTTTTCTCCGGAGAAAGGCGGCGAGCCTTAGCGACGTACGCGGTAAAGGTACGATACGTCTCGTCGATCATAGCGTTCATGCGCTCGCGACCTTTAGGGGAAAAAGGCTTGCTCAAACTAAAGATGTCGGCATTATCGCCGCCGGTGGAAAGCGCCTCCCATGTAATGCCGAGTTTGTCGAACAGTCCGCCCAAAACGAACTTACCGCCGAGCACGCCGATCGAGCCGGTCAAAGTCGCCGGGTCGGCAAAGATTTTATCGCCATCCATAGAAATCCAGTACCCGCCGGAGGCTGCGACCGAGCCCATGGAAACGTAAACCGGCTTGTTCTTTTCCTTGGCTTTAACGAGCGCATGGCGGATCGTTTCCGAAGCGGAAGGTGCCCCACCGGGTGAGTTAACGCGGAACAGGATCGCCTTGACATCATCATCCTTGGCAGCGTCTTCAAAGGCCTGCGCCATCTGATCGGTGTCGATGACATTGTCTTGAGCCAAGCGGGAGGGGCCTTTGGGTTTGCTTTCGACTAAGGAGCCGTCGGCAATAATCAAGGCAATTTTGCTTTTAGGCGCCTCATTTTGTTGAATGCCGAGATAATAAAGATAGGTTGCCGGATCGACGATCTTGGCGCTTTTCCCGGCTTTGGAGTCGATTTCGTCAAAAAACGAATCCATGTAATAAATCTTGGTCACCAATCCAGCCTTTAAGGATTC
>JBFWLD010000049.1:0-10753 GCA_050252315.1 Bdellovibrionales bacterium | reverse complement strand
CCCTAAAACAGGGATATCCAAATAAGAGGAATGGTTGCAGACATAAAGAACCGGCACATCCGCAAGCCCGCCTGCGACCTTGCCGTGGACACGGACCTTCATGCCCAAAAGGCGGGATAGACCCTTCTGAAAAAGCATCGGGACTTTGGCGGCTTGAGAGCTAGAAACCGTACGCAACACGAGAAAGGTCGGCACAAGCGTCAGCACAAGCCCAACAAAACCACCGAAACGAACCCATCCCCAAAAGGAGGAACCCAACTGATCCTCGTCTTTTACTTTAACTGTCATAAATGAAAATCAGCCCCCAGCATCTTGAAAGGTAAGCGTATAATTCTTTTGTCGAATACCGACATCCACGTCTTGGAAACCCTGAGTTTTAAACCCGCGCTCTTCACAATGGCTGTCCCCTTCGGCACGAAACGCTTTGCTGTCCACACAAAAGGCATATTTGCCGGACCATGTCATGGTTCCATTTCCATCCTTGGACGGCAAGGTCAATGCACGAGCGTAATAAAAGTAAAAACGTTGCGTCAGCGGTTTATTATACACGCGGGCGCATTGGCCGGGTTGGAGCTGCCACCAGCCTTCAGAAACCCATTTTCCCTCATCATGATGACCGAAAGCAGCCTCGATAACCGATTTGGTCTGATTACAGAACAAAAAGGCAGCCCAAGCCGGACGGGGCATACAAAGGAAGCCACACAGGACAGCGCTCAAGAACATAAAACGGAAGAAAAACATCAGCGCATGAAAAACGGTTGGAGAATCATTGACGACATAGCCCGTAAGCTGCGTAAAATGTCGGATGAAGAGGGCAGCGGTCAACAGAAAAATTCTGAAGGCCACCCTCATCCCCTCGATTTTCTGAACGAGACACCCTTGTCATGACGCAAATTCAAAGCCGAAACAGTCTGAATGCCTATCAAGCCCTTGTCGTTGACGGACAGGCCTATACCTATTTCAGCCTCAAAGCGGCAGAGCAAGTGCTGGGCGATCTCTCCCACCTTCCCTGCTGCATGCGCATTTTCCTGGAAAACCTGCTGCGCTATGAAGATGACAAGACCATCACCCAAGATGACATGCGCACGTTGACGGCCTATCACGCGTTGCACAAAAACATCCCGTCGATCGCCTTTCGCCCGGCCCGCTTCCTCATCGACGATTCCGCTGCCGTTTCCACCTTAACGGACATTGCCGCACTTCAGGAAGTCCTTGAAAAAAACAATATTGACCAAACCGACCTTGATGTGGCTTGCCCCGTCGATATTATCGTCCGCAGTTCCTCCGAAACGCCCGCGCAAAAAGAAGAACGTTATAGCCTGATTAAATGGGGCGAAAAAACCATCGGCAGCCTGCACCTGATCCCGCCGGGGCACGGGCCGGGAAATTACATCAACATTAATGCGCTCAGCCCGGTCATTCGTGTCGTTGCCGACTCTTCAAGCGATATTCCAATGGTTATTCCGGACACGGTTCTCGGGATGGATACCGGCTTCTGCGCCGTTAACAGTCTGGGGGTACTAGGCTGGCAATCCGATCCCTTGGAAATCCAATCCTTTCTTCTGGGCCACAGCACCCAACTAACCCTCCCCGGCGTTTTAGGAATCAAACTGACAGGAAAAATTCACAAAAGCGCCTATATCACGGACATTGCGATGTTCATCGCCCAAACCATCGGCCCAACGCAGGCCCAAGGCAAAATCATCGAATTTTACGGCCCGGCCATGGACCATCTGAGCGTACCGGACCGTGCCGTCATCGCAACCTTTATGGAAGAAACGGGCGCTTTATGTTCCTATTTCCCTATCGACGCCGCGACGCTTTCCCACATGACACTCTCGGGACATTCCGCCAAACAAATTGCGTTGATTGAGACTTATGCCAAAGAGCAAGGGCTATGGCATGAAAGCTGGCCTCAAGATTCCCAAAAAGACCCTTCTTTTACCACCCTCCTCGAAATAGCTCTCGATGGTGTACGTCATTGCACAAGCGGGCCGGATACGATTTATGCTCCCGCTCCGCTTACCGAAACCGCCAGTCAATTCGCAAAAACCAATCCCCAAACAACAACTATTCTGGATCCTTTGGCCACCATACGCCATGGGGACATCGTCCTTGCCTTGCTGTCGGCGGAAAATACCTCTGCGCATCCGACAGAACTTGTTATTGCAGGCCTTGTTGCCCGCAAAGCCGCAGCGCTTGGCCTGCGCATCAAGCCATGGGTCAAGGCCATCTTGGCGGATCTCAGCCCCGTCACGCATACCTTTCTAGAAAAATCCGGCTTGGCTAAGGAATTCGAAACCATCGGCGTTTCCCTTCCATCCGGGGACGAGCGTATGCTCGCGCCTCTCTGGACGATCGCAGAAAACATTCAAAAAACGATTCGAACCAACAACCTAACGGTCGCAACGGTTTCCTCAGCCCCGATCAAGCCAGAATCGCTTTCTTTGGGATTTGATTCTCCTACCTATCTGTCTTCGATGCCGATTGTTTTAGTTTACGCCCTTGCCGGAACCTTGCTGGCCGATATGGGAACCAAGCCGATTGGAACCAGCCCGCAAGGCAAATCCGTTACCCTCAAAGACCTTTGGCCCACAGCACAAGAAATTCATGCCGTTATCGAAGGCACACCACGGGGCCCGATTTGCGAGGCCTTCAAACAAACGCTGGACCAAGGTTCCGACTTATGGACAAAAACCCAACCGCCGCAAACACCGACCTTTCCCTTTTCCCCGGAATCCTGTCTGATTAAAAAGCCGCCCTATCTTGAAGGGGTTGATTTGTCGCTTCAGACGATCAAAAACGTCAAAGATACAAGAATTCTGGCGATGTTAGAGGATAACGTCCCTGCTCAATGGATCGCGCCCATGGGGAAAATCTCCCCCAAAAGCCCTGCCGGATATTATCTGACCTCGCACGCCATAACCGTTGACGACACCCAATTTTTTAGCCTGAAAACAGGCCATTACGACATTATGGTACGCGGTGGCTTAACGCATCCCAAGCTAAAGAATAAACTCCTGCCCGAAGGCTCCGAAACGAAGGGCAACACGATTCACTTCCCGTCCGGCACCAACATGACAATCTTTGATGCCGCCGAACGTTACGCTACGGAAGGAACGCAGCCCATTCTAGTCGGCGGACAGAATATGGGGCATGGAACAGGTCAGGAATGGGCCGCCAAAATCCTGCGCCTCATGAAGGTCCCTGTCGTCCTAGCCGAAAGTTTTGATCCCATCTTTCAGGCAAATCTGGTTCGCGTCGGCATCATGCCGCTTCAACTCAAAACCGGCGTGACCCTTACCGAACTTCAGTTCACGGGGGAAGAAACCATAAGCTTCGCCGGCCTAAGCGACATCGACCATATTCCGGCAGAAGCCATGATGACGATCGAACGCAAAGACGGCGTGGACCGCTACATGGTCCTCTGCGGTCTAAAAACGAATGAAGAGATTGATATTTACCGTAATGGCTCTTTGTGGGCCTGCACCTTGCGTAAGCTTGCATAATCGCTTTCTTTTTCTGGAAGTTTACGGCAAGCCGTGACAAAATGCCGTTGATCGTGTGATTCTTACCTCCTGCCCAGACGAGTCTTCATGCCAACGCCTTCTTTTATTATCAGCGACAGCGAACTGGAGAACCTGCTCCACCGATATACCCGCGACTTTACCGAGCAAGACCGCAACGGTCGGTTCGATCCAATCTCAGGACGACAAGAAGAACTCAACCGCCTGACGCTGATTCTGCTGCAACGCCTGCGTAAAAACGCCATGCTGCTGGGACCCGCTGGAACGGGTAAAACCGCCCTTTTCGTTGGGTTTGCCCAACGGATTAACGCTGGAAAAGTACCGAAATTGTTGGAAGGCGCTCGCCTGATCGAGCTGGAAATGTCAATGATCGGGGCAGGCTCTACCTCGCGGGCCGAATTGGAAGGCCGCCTAATTCCGATCATTAAAGGAGTCGCCGAACGCAATGCCAGCGGTCTTTTTCCACCAATCATTTTCTGTATCGACGAAATTCACCAATTGATGATCGCGTTTAAATCCTCAAGCTATAGCGGCATCGCCGATCTTCTCAAACCCTATCTGACTACGGGCGATCTGCTGGTCATCGGCGCCTCAACGCACGAAGAATACGACGATTACATCCAAATCGAACCCGCCATCGACCGCCGTTTCCAAAAAATACATCTTGAAGTCCCTGATAATGAAATGACGATGGACATTTTGATGAATCTTAGAAAAAATTTCGAATCGCATTACGGCTTTACGATTTCGGATGAATCCATCAAACGCATTGTCCTTTTGACGGAGCGCTATATCCGCAACCGCAACAACCCGGACAAATCCATTATCTGCATGGACCAAGCCTGCGCCCATGCCACCATGCGAGGCATAACAGATACGCTTGACAACGATTCCATCTCGATCGCCGTTGCGGCAGAAGCCGGCATCAATGCACGCGCGATTTAGGGCGTAACAAATGACCGCAGCAGTCCAGCGTCCGATCAAAACCACACGAAGCCAAACCACCAAAGAAAAACCCGTCCACGTCGCGGTTGTGACGCATTATTTCGGGCTGCATGGTGGGGGGATCGAACTGGTCGCGGAAAGATTGATCCGGGAAATAGCGCCAAGCCAATCCTTTCACTTCACCTGGATTTCCAGCGATTGCGACCCGACGCCCCAGATTGAAGGGCAAACCATGGCGGCCATGCGAAGCTGTAACGGCTTTGAAAAACTGATCGGCCTGCCTTGGCCGATTTGGGGACTCGGCAGCCTGCGCCGTATGCGCAAAATCATCCGCGACTCCGATGTGTTATGGCTGCATGACACGCTTTATCTCGGCAATATCCTTGCCTTCTGGGCGGCCCGACGCGCCAAAAAGCCGGTCATGATCGCCCAACACATCGCGCCGATTCCCTATCGCAATCCTGTTTTGCGATGGGTCATGCATGCAGCGGACCGGCTCATCACAGCCCGCATGCTTCAAAAAGCCGACGAAATCATTTTCATTAGCGACCGCGTTGCCGAAGATTATTACCGTCGCGTTCGATTCACCCGCACCATTAAAGTGATACCGAACGGTGTCGATATCCGCACCTTCCACCTCCCCATGGCAGAAAACCGTCGTTTTGTCCGGCAACAATTCGCTCTTAAGGCCGACCAGCCGGTCATTCTTTTTGTCGGACGGTTTGTCGAGAAAAAAGGGCTTGAAGTCATCCGTCGGATTGCCCAGGCCATGCCCGAATGGCGTTTTTGGCTGGCCGGATCGGGCAAAATCAAGCCGGAAAAATGGCTGTTGCCGAACGTCCATGTCTTAAAAAACCGCAAAGGTCAGTCCTTGGCGGAGCTGTATCAAGGCGCCGACCTTTTGATTATCCCAAGCTATGGCGAAGGCTTTCCTCTGGTCATCCAAGAAGCCATGGCCTGTGGCCTTCCGGTTCTGTGCGGCCCGGCCACGGCACAAGGCAATGCGTTGGCCATGCCGCATCTGCATGTGGCCGAGGTTTTTCCAACCGACCCCGAAAAAACTGCCGCTTTATGGATTGATAAGTTACGCGCCTTCCCTATCCCCCTTCCGCTTGCCGAGCCTCGAGAAGAGCTGGCCGATTTTGCCCAACGCGCGTGGGATTGGCCGCCGATCGCCCGCGTTTATGCGGACCTGCTCAAGAAACTTGCCAACCGGTAACTGCTCAGGCATTTTGGCTCCATGTCGTCCTTACTTCTTTCCGTCGTCGTCCCCTGTTTCAATGAAGCGCAAGGCTTGGCGCGCCTATGTGAAGAAACAGCCACAGCCTGCCGGGAATGCGTCGGCCCTTCTTACGAAATCGTTTTGGTCAATGACGGCTCGACCGACGCAACGTTGGACGTCCTGCGAGGGCTGGCTCAAACAACGCCGCGGCTGGTTATCGTCAATCTGTCGCGCAATCACGGGCACCAAATCGCCTTGACGGCTGGGCTTTCCATCACCAAGGGACAGCGCATTCTCGTCTTGGATGCGGACCTTCAGGACCCGCCCGACTTGCTGCCCGCCATGATGAATCTAATGGATGAAAACGAAGCGGATGTCGTCTATGGCCAGCGCCTCGCCCGCGAAGGGGAAAGCTGGTTCAAACGCGCGACCGCCAGCCTGTTTTACCGGCTTTTCGGGGCACTGGCGGACACGCCGGTACCGGTTGACACCGGGGATTTCCGTTTGATGAGCCGCCGCACCGTGGATATTCTGGCCACCATGCCGGAAAGCAGCCGCTATGTGCGCGGCATGATTAGTTGGATCGGCCTTAAACAAATCCCCCTGCCCTATACGCGTCAAGCGCGCCGGACCGGCCAAAGCGGCTATCCGTTGGGCAAAATGATCCATTTCGCGATGGAGGCTATCACCAGCTTTTCAACCGTTCCCATGCGGCTGGCTTCCTACACCGGCGCGTTGTTCGGCGTTTTCAGTCTGGCGCTTTTGATCTATGTGTTTCGCGCATGGCTTGCCGGAGAAACCGTCCAAGGCTGGACCAGCTTGATGGTAGTCGTTCTCGTGATCGGCAGCGTCCAGCTTTTATGCCTCGGCGTTTTCGGCGAATATCTGGGCCGCCTGTACCAAGAATCCAAACGCCGCCCGCTTTTCATCATCGAAAGCGTGACGCGTAGCCCCTTATCAGACTAAAGAGTCCAGCCCCATATCCAAGATCGGTGCGCTGTGCGTCATCGCGCCGACGGAAATGACGTCCACGCCGGTCGCCGCAATCCCCTGCACACTATCCAACGTCACGCCGCCGGAAGCCTCCAAAATAAACCGCCCTTTGGCCAAAGCCACACAGGCCGCCAGTTCGGCGATCGTCATATTGTCCAAAAGAACAATGTCGGCGGGGGCCTGCATAATAGCGCGCAACTGCTCGATGCGATCCACCTCGACCTCGATCTTAACGGTGTGACCGACGGCAGCACGCGCCCGTGCAATCGTCTGCGCCAGATCGTCGCCGACCGCGATATGATTGTCCTTAATCATCACGGCATCATCCAGCCCCATCCGATGATTGCGTCCTCCCCCGGCGCGAACTGCATATTTTTGCAGCGCCCGGAGTAAAGGCGTCGTCTTACGCGTGCAACTGATCGCCACAGGATAAGGCCGCACGGCCTCGACATAGCGACGGGTCAGGCTGGCAATGCCACTCAGGTGGGAAAGAAAATTAAGCGCGGTGCGTTCGGCGGATAAAAGCGCACGCGCCGGACCTTCGACCTGCGCCAAAACCGTACCGGATTCAACAAAGGCGCCATCCTGAACCGAAGCCCCAAAAGAAACGGAAGGGTCCATCAAGGCAAAAGCCAACCGGGCGCAATCCATACCGGCAATCACCCCAGCCCGACGCGCAACCAAAGCCGCTTTCCATTTTTTATCCGCCGGAACCAACAGCGTCGAAGTCAAATCGCCGCCACGTCCTAAATCCTCCGCCAAGGCCGCCCGAACCAACGGCTCCAGAATCACATGCGGTAAAGACGCCGTTTCCGTCATAGCGACACTCTTCCTTTTTCGATTTCAATTTTTCCTTGGTTCAACGACACGAACTGAGAGGCCGCCTGCGCAGGGTCGCTGGAAGGATAATCCGCGCGGTAATGTGCGCCTCGGCTTTCCGTCCGCGCCAACGCAGCTTTGGCGATCATCAAGCCGACCTGCGCGCGCGAACTTTTAGCCGCCAGTTCTTCCAACCCGACGACAGCCTCGCTCAGCCCCTCTTCCCGCCGGATCAGCCCGACCTGCGCCATCATCAGCGTGCGTACGCGGGCACAGATTTCAGCTTCTTCATACAGACTTTCGACTTCCTGCGTGACCTGAGGAACAGGCGTCCTTGACGTCACGTCATAAGATTCCGCTAACCCATGGGCCAACCGACATCCCATCACAACAGCCTCCAAAAGCGAATTGCTGGCCAGACGGTTTGCGCCATGCAACCCTGTACACGCCGCCTCCCCACAGGCATAAAGCCCCTGCACCTGGGTACGAGCCATGCCGTCGGTTGCGATGCCGCCCATATGATAGTGCGCCACCGGACGAATAGGGATCAAATCCTCACGCGGGTTAACGCCCGCCTTTAAACAGAATTCCAAAATGGTCGGAAACCGCTTAGAAAAAGGCGTTATCGAACGCGCATCTAAAAACACCCGATGTCCGTTGGAAAGCTGATCCCAATTGGCGCGGGCGACAATGTCGCGCGGGCTGAGTTCTTCAACAAACCGCTCACCCCGCTCATTGACCAGCCTGGCCCCTTCGCCGCGCAACGCCTCGCTGATTAAAGGCATGGGATCCAAACCGCAGTCCAACGCCGTCGGATGAAATTGCAGAAACTCCAAATCGCGCAACCGCGCCCCGGCGCGCGCCGCCAAAAGCAGCCCATGTCCCCACGACAAAGTAGGCACCGTCGCATGCCGCCACAAAGAGCTTGCACTACCACTAGCCATCACCAAGGACCGTGTCGGCAAGTGGTATAAAGGCACTTCGCCCTCTTTGGCGAAGAGCACGCCGCACACACCGCGGTCATCCGTGAGAATACGCCGAAGCTCTCCCCCTCCGATCACCGTAATCGACGGCGTTTGCCGAACTTTCTCTACCAAGGCCGTCATGACGCTCGCGCCCGTGGAATCGCCGTTGGCATGAACGATCCGGCGGCGGCCATGTGCGCCTTCAAGGCCCAGCGCCAGCTTACCGTTTTCCGCTTTGTCAAAAACCACGCCCCACGCCGCCAGTTGCTCGATCGCCTTCGGACCTTCTTGGGTAACAAGGCGAGTCATGTCCGGATCGCAAAGCCCGGCCCCAGCGAGAATCGTGTCTTGCTCGTGCAAAAGCGGTGAATCATCTTCCCCCAGCGCACAGGCAATCCCGCCCTGCGCCAATTCGCTACTCGTCAACGAAGACGCCATGCGTCGAGCAATCACCACAACGGGACGCGGCGCGAGCGACAAAGCCACGGACAACCCAGCTAAACCGCCACCGATAATAACAGGAATGGACATCAGGAAACCGCCACCATCCGCTCGACCGCCCGGCGGGCGGGAGCCGCAATTTCATCGGGAATTTCGACAGGATACATTTCTTCCTCCAACGCGTGGCGAATGGACTTTAGCGTAATTTTCTTCATGTGCGGGCAAAGCTGGCAGGGCCGGATAAAATCAATGGTTGGATGATCCACCGCCACATTGTCGCTCATCGAGCATTCAGTCAGCAGCATAACTTTGCGCGGTTTATGCGTGGCTACCCATTCGCTCATCCCGACGGTCGAGCCTGAAAAATCAGCCTCAGCCACCACGTCGGGCGGGCATTCCGGATGCGCCACCACGGAGATTTGCGGATGCTGCGCACGATAATCCCGAACTTCCTGAGGCGAAAAACGTTCATGCACCTCGCAATGACCGTGCCATGTAATAATTTTAACCTTGGTCATTTTAGCAACGTTTTGCGCCAAAAACTCGTCAGGCACCATGATGACTTCGGAAACGCCGAGCGATTCCACAATCTTTTGCGCATTGCCGGACGTGCAGCAAATGTCGCACTCAGCCTTCACCGCCGCCGACGTATTCACATAGGTAATGACGGGAATCCCCGGATGTTTGGCCTTAAGCGCCCGCACATCTTCCGGCGTAATGGAGTCGGCCAGCGAGCACCCCGCCGACAAATCCGGCATCAACACCGTGCGTGATGGGTTCATCAGCTTGGCGGTTTCGGCCATAAAATGCACACCCGCCATAACGATAATGTCCGCCTCAACCTGCGCGGCCTTGCGCGCCAGCGCCAGCGAATCCCCGACAATATCGGCCACGCCGTGATAAATCTCCGGCGTCATATAATTATGCGCCAGCACCACGGCTTTCTTCTGCTCCTTAAGGACTTGGATCGCCAGAATGTCATCGGCGAACAGCGCCCATTCTTCCGCAGGAATCACATGGCTCACGCGCGCATAAAGCGACGCCGTCGCTTCAACCGCTTGCCTCACCGAAGAAAACCCACCCAGCATGCTTATGCTCCTTTTGAGCATTAGTGAAACCAAAAAAGATGTCGCCAACCGGCAACAGAATGTATTATAATCATTTTGAGCATAAGAGCAAGAACGCTATCCATATTGAAACTATTAAGAAAATGACGGAACAGCATACCCTTGTGATCGAACTTAGCGCCGTAATCGTCAGCGTTGCCGCCGACGGCGCACCGCATATCGTGGTCGCGGAAGGCTGCGCCCTGCCCTCCGGCCCCTTGGAAACCCAACACACTAAACTGGAGCAAGCCTTGCGTTCGTGGGTCGCCCGTCATTCAGGCCTAACGCTCGGCTATGTCGAACAGCTTTACACCTTTGCCGATCGCGACCGGGAAACCAACGGCAAGCGGATTATTTCCATCGGCTATCTGGCGCTAGCCCGCGACCTTGTGCCGACCGGTAACGACAAGCTCCAGACGATTGATTGGTATCGCTTCTTTCCGTGGGAAGACCACCGCACCGGAGCCCCCGTCAAGCTGATCGCACAAATCCGCAAGACCCTCACGCTATGGAAAAACCAAGCCGACTCTCCGACGGAAAAACGTCAACGCACGGCCCGGATCGCGGTTGCCTTTCCCAAAGACCCACGCGATTGGAATGAAGAACTCGTCCTGCAACGTTATGAACTTTTGTGGCAGGCAGGCCTTCTAAAAGAATCCCGTAACGAGCCGCCCTCCCCGCAAACACAGCCCTTGCCCGGCCTTGCCATGGCGCACGACCACCGACGCATTCTGG
>JBFWLD010000048.1:0-10770 GCA_050252315.1 Bdellovibrionales bacterium | reverse complement strand
CGCGTGCCGCGTAAAATTTCGATCGTCGCTCCCCGCTCCCAATGTCCGCATTGTCATGCAGTTTTAAAGCCGCAGGATTTGATCCCAGTTTTTTCGTGGCTGTGCAGTAAAGGCCGTTGCCGCTACTGCCACGCCATTATCGGCGTCCGTTATCTGGTGATCGAATTGGTCACGGCGGCTTCTGTCACAGCGGCGTTTGTGCTGATCGGATTTAAGCCGGAGTTGATCGTAGCGGTTTTAGCGATCGTCGCTTTTATCACCTTGGCGACGATCAATTTTGAAAAAGGCGTGTAGCCCCTTCCCTTCTGGGGATTGAGGCTAGAGCCTTTTCCGAAAAGGTTGACGCCCTTTCTATTGCCGGAAAAGGCTCAACCTATTTGCTGCCGATCTACTGGGCCGTTAGTTAATCTTCATATCCAGACGGTCCATATCACCACTCGCAACGTTCGCGCCCATGGGACGAACATCAACGCGGCTGCTGGCAACGCCTTTGGTCGTCATAAAATCACGAACTGCCAAGGCCCGGTTGAGTGAAAGTCGCCGAGCCTCGCGCGGAGATAAACGCCCGTTGGTATCGGCATAAGCGGTCAACGTAATGCGGGCATTAGTATTGGCGCTTAAAACATCAATCACTTTTTGTATGATTTCAACGGCATCCACGTCTAACTGATCCGAACCGCGTTCGAAGCTGATGGTGGAAATATCCGGATCAAGAACCAGCTTTGCGCCAGGAACCGGATTACCTTCGCGATCAAGCACAGGGGGCAACAGGCCCGGCAACGGCTTGGACAAATCGCGAATAGGCGGCGGTGTAACGCTCGTCATGCTGGCCGGGAGCTGCGGGACTTCATCCGGAGCCGTTGGAATCACTTTTTCCGAAGCCTTTTTAACTGTTTTGGAAATTTTTGTGTTGGAGGCTTTCAACTTCGGCAACTCGCCAGACTTCAAGGCCGGGAGCGGTCCGGACGGCAGTTGAGGTATTACCAGACCAACTGGCGCCGCACGAGGCGTAGGCGCAACATTTTCTTCAAGAGAGGGTGTCACAATTGATGGCAATCCCTCCGTGCTGGCCCCTTTACCGGCCAACGGAGCCACGCAACTGACCGCGCCGCCGCCATTCGTGCCGGAGCAGCTCCAAGTCCATGGGCCTTTTCCGGAAACGGCGCTAGAAATACCCGCATCGCACAGACCGTTACGAGGCGTGGTTAAAGAAGGAACGCCACTGGCGCTACCGCATTCACCGACAATGGGTGGAGGCGGCACCAGCGGAGCCGTACAACTGACCGTCATGCCGCCATTTTCGCCGATGCAGCTCCAATTCCATGGGCCGTTACCGCTCATGGCGGAGACGGTGCCGGAGGTGCAAAGCCCGTCCGTCGGCGCACGCTTAGCCGCAACACCGTTTGCCGTTCCGCACAACCCATTGACCATGGGGCCCGGTGGGGGTGGCGCTTGGGGAACAACTTTGGATGCGGTACATGTGCTAGCGATCCCACCATTCATGCCGGAGCAGGTCCATGTCCACGGTCCATCGCCGTAAACCGTGCTAGGCGTACCGCTGTCGCACAGGTTTAGCTTGGGTGTGCTCGTGACAGGGGTATTGGCGGCCACACCGCAAAGCCCATCCACGCGAGTTTGAGAGAAGGAGCTTGCCGAACAGCTAGAGCTTACGCCGCCGCCGGAACCGATACAGCTCCACATCCAAGGCCCTTCACCCGTAACCTTCGTGGATTTACCTGTTGCGCAAAGCCCGGAGGTCGGCGCTGATTTTTGGACGGACCCGTTCGCAGAACCACAATGTCCTTGAACAAGTTTCTGGGCTTCGCAAACGACTTTGCCGGTTTGAGATCCACAGGACCAAGTCCATGGGCCGTGCCCGCGAACAGAACCGGCCTTACCTGCGGTGCATAGATTTTCGTCGGGTTTGGATTCCCATCCCTGTTGTATGGCGGAGCCGCACGAAGGCTGAACTTCGGTCGCAGGGGTGACGACTTCCGGTACTGGCGAAGGCGTTGCCGAAGCGCTGCCGTCGATCGGGGCGGTACAGGTGACGGAATCTGCACCTAAAGCCCCCTGACATTGCCATTTCCACGATGTTTTTTGATACATCAGCACATCGCCAGACAAGCCTTTTTCACACAAACCTGTGGTCGGTTCGGTCTTCGTGGGTTTCCCGGCAGCGGTTCCGCAAACGCCTTCGGTTGCCGTAAGCGTCGAGCATTCAGTTTTGTGCCCGGCCTGATCCGCACAGGACCAATTCCATGGGCCAGTGCCTTCTACCGCGCTGGCCGAGCCAGATGCACAAAGATTCTCCGAGGGCTTTTCTAAGACCAACGTTTCAGAGGCCGCGCCACACCGAACGACATTGGCAACAGCTTCTTTGGTGCCGATTGCAGCGGTGCAACTCGCGGTGGCTCCGTCATTGTCGCCCTGACACGACCAAGTCCATGGACCAAAACCAGTCACCCGGGTCGCGGTTCCTTGGGCACACAAGCCTTCGGCCGGGGATTCAGTGTATTGATTGCCATGCGCCGGACCGCATTGGCCGTCGCCCATTACCGTAGCCTGACAGGGAACCGAAGCCCCACCATTAGAGCCTTCGCACGACCAAGACCACGGCCCCTCGCCTGAAACATCTGTTGCTGTTCCAACGCTGCACAAACCGTTCGACGGCGTTGTTTTGTGTCCCTTCATAGAGGCAGGACCGCAAACGGCATTTGTTTTAAGCGGAGCCTGACAGGTATCGGCTTTGCCACCATACAAGCCGGAGCAAGTCCAAGACCATGGCCCGTCACCCGTCACGGCGCTGGCATAGCCGGAGTCACAAAGATCGTGTGACGGCAGAGAATCGGTGCCGAGGTTATGCGCTTTTCCGCATGTCCCGTCCGTTAATTTATTAGCCGTACAGGCCGCCGCAGCGCCCCCGTTCAGTCCGGAGCAAGCCCATGTCCACGGGCCATTGCCATTGACATTGCTGGGCGTTCCTTTTTCGCACAGATCCTCGGTTGGGATACTTGTCCGTCCCCCACGGCTTGCCGTGCCGCATTTACCGTCTTCGATGCGGGGGGGCAACGCCGCCGGTTCATTGGCTTTATCGGTTGAAGGGGACTCCTTGGCATGCGGCGCAACCGGTGCAGCGCAACTGACCGTCATGCCACCATGCGTTCCCTTACAGCTCCAGCGCCACGGCCCGTCACCAGAAACATCCGTGGCCAGACCTTTGTCGCATAGATCGGTAAGAGGCTTTCTGTTGGCTGGCAGACCGTTGGCCACGCCGCAGGCTCCATCTGTAGCCGTGGCCGCTTCGCCTAACATAACGGATTGCGCACTCGCCGCAGCTTGTGTCGAGGATTCGGCAATCGTTTCCGAAGAAACGGACGCGCCGCTCGGCGCCTGAATCGCCACGGCAGAAGAAGCAATCGGCGCTGCGCAGCTATTGCTCAACCAAACGTCTTTGGCTTCGTTGGATTTGCAGTCCACGCGGGTTTCACCGACGATTTCGCCGACAAAATGCGCAGGATACCCGGCGGATTGACAGGAATGGGTCCATTTTTCGACATGTGGAACGCATTCGTCTTTAGCCGGAGCCACAGCTTCTTCGGTCGTTGTTTCTTTGGAAGGAGACTCTTCGGTCGTCGCCGCTTCGTCTTCCTGAACGGGTTCGCCGAAGATGCTGGTAATAGGTGAGGCCAGCCGTTCAAAGAAACTACGCTTATCCTCTTTTTCCTCGGCCTCCTCGTCTTTTTCCGTATCGGTGGCCTCAGTTTTTGCAGCCATAGCCGTATCCGCGTCGGCTGTCGCAGGATTTTCTGTTTGAGCCTGAGGCACGACCATATCTTCCAGAGAAGACGGCGCATTTTGCAGGTCAGTCGCCTTGGGGGCGGATCCGTCAGAATCGTTAGCCATTTCCGGTGGGAAAACAATATCAGAGGCCGTGTCTGCGTTTTCAGCCTTTGGTGCGGCCTCGGAACCGGGAGCAGCCCATTGTTGAGGCTCTCTTCCCTCGACGTAACTCGGTGCTCCTTCTTTTTCCTCAGGCGCAACAGCCTTGGCAAAGAGGCCTTCCTCTTTGACCGGTTCGGCTGGCTTAGGGGCTGAAGTTTCCGTTGATTCAGCCTTGGCTAAAACAGGCGGTTTGGGAGCCAAAGGATCAATGGCTTCCATATTAGACTTGGGAATATCGGGGTTCTGCCCGGCTTTTTGCAAAGCCGATTTCATGCCTTGAAGCAGCATAAGGCTGGCCGCGCTTGAGGAAGGATTGGTAAGATGAGGCTCTTCCTTCCCCGAAGATTCAATTTGTGGTGCCTTTAATTCGCCGACAGCCAGTTGGGACGCCGTGGTTGCGGTGGATTTTTTGGTCGTGGTTGTCTTTTTGGTTTTAGACAGACGCGGCAGAGCCATATCCCCGGCCTTTAGAGGATGGTTCCATTCCATTCCCTCAGGGATAATTCCGGCAGGCGGTTCCGTCAAAATAGATTGATTTACATAGACATTCGATGTCGTTTGAGACGAAATTTGCGCATAGGAACGGCTGACAGGCGCAACGGTCAAAGCGGCAACCGAAACGGACAGCATCAAGCAAGTTGATAAGCGAACAGGTAACATCATGGACAGGGTTACACCCAAGATAGAATCGCGACTCGTAATGTTGTATAGGTTGCAAGCCAATTAGTCGATAGGCATCAAGCCTATGATGCCTATTCTTTTCTTTTAACGATTGGCTGCGGCGGAAAGGCAACGCCCAAGACATAGATCATGCTTGCTGTAGCAATTTGACGATTTTGTCGTGAATGGCGGAATTAGTGGCAATAACGGAGGCGTCACGAACCGGATTCTGCCCTTTTTTCATGGGGCTCACAAAACCACCGGCTTCTTTAACAAGGAGATACCCAGCGGCAACATCCCAAGATCCCAGACCGCATTCCCAATAACCATCATAGCGGCCAGCGGCAACATAGGCCATGTCGAGAGCCGCAGAACCGGCCCTGCGAATACCCGCCAGATGAGGCATCACGGCGGCAAGTTCTTTTAACACATCGGCTGGCGCACGTTTGTTGCCACGGAACATCAGACCTGTTGCAATTAGACACTCGGAAAGATCGGTACGTCCCGAAACGCGGATGCGTTGGTTTGAGCAATAGGCTCCGATGCCTTTTTCGGCCCAGAACATCTCATCATTAATCGGGTTATAGATCAGTCCTGCGACAACCTCTCCGTCCCGCTCCGCAGCAATGGAAATACACCAGTGCGGAACGCCGTGCAGAAAGTTCGTTGTGCCGTCTAACGGATCAACGATCCAGCGGTCGCCGGATGTAGTCCGCGAGTCCTCGCCATCCTCTTCTTCCATATAAAAGCCGAAAGAAGGTCGGGCCTTGCCAAGCTCTTCACGGAGAATTTTCTGTGCTTTAAGATCTGCTGTGCTGACAAAGTCAGCTTGTCCCTTGCGGGAAACCTGTAAATGTTCAATTTCACCAAAGTCGCGGCGTAGGCCTTTGCCAGCCTTCTCCGCGGCCTTGGCCATGACATTGATTAAAGCGGGACGCATGACCATGGTTTAGTCTTTCGCCCGTTCTACATAGCTATTGTCGGTCGTGTTGACGACAATACGGGTTCCCGTTTCGATAAAGGGAGGCACCAGAACGCGTACACCGTTGGAAAGCTTCGCCGGTTTGTAGGAGGAAGAAGCTGTTTGTCCCTTTACCACGGGGTCGGCCTCGATAATCTCCAATGTCACCTGCGTGGGAAGTTCCACCGAAAGCGGCGTGCCTTCATAGGTTTGAACGTTGCAAATCATGCCGTCCTGTAGATAAACCGCCGAATCCCCCAGCACATCAGCCGGAACCATGTATTGCTCGTAAGATTCCTGATCCATAAAGGTATAGGTATCGCCATCCGCAAACAGAAAGGACATTTCATGATCCTGCAACTGCACGCGTTCAACCGACTCCGAGGTGCGAAACCGCTCGTTCGTCTTAATGCCGGTGCGAACATCCTTCATTTCGATCTGAACAATGGCGTTTCCCTTGCCGGGGATCATGATTTCGCTCTTGATAACCACCCACAGCTTGCCGTTGTGGTCGAGGACGTGTCCTTTGCGGACGGTATTCGCGTCAACTTTCATAGTGCCTGCTTTGCTTGAATGCGTAAAAATCGGTTGCCAGATTTTGCTTAGAACTTGTTTACGTTCCTGAACCGATACCGTCATACCGGCGCAAGCCAGTATCCAGATTGAAAGCTCATTCACCGATGTAAAATAGAGGCTTCAATCTGGATCCCGTTTTTCAACGGGATGACGTTAAGGACGGCTTCTTCCTGAAAAGATCGTAAACAGGTTCTCAGAGACCCCAGCGCGGCGCATCTTGGCCGCTGAACGGCCAAAGTGCAAGGGAAATGTTGATGAAAAGGCGTTACCCTTTCGTAAAAGCCTTAGGCAACAATACGGTTACCAATCTAGGAAGACGGGCTTTATAATAATCAAAGTAGGGATGACGCCAATACACCCCCGTATCCTTCAAAACACTGGGATGCGGGATAACAAAATATGGGTCCTGTAAAACCGTTTGCCCGCCGGTGGCGATGACTTCGCAATGAGGTCGATTCCAACGGGAGGACCTAGGCTGACATAGTGCTTTAAAATTCCCTTGTTTTATTCGTTTTAAAGCGGAGCCATTTAGTCCATGAAAACGCCCGATAAAACAGAGCTTATCCGTTTCAAGCTGAAGCAGCTCAACGTCGGTTTCCCCAAAAATCAACCCGAAATTCCGTGCGACCTCCCTATTGTACGAAAAGAAGCTTTGAGCCTTCGTGGCGGTGATAACGTAAATCTCGGTTCCAGAGGCAAGCTTAAGGGACGGCACGGTCATGATGGGGTTCCAAATATGAATAAGTGAGAAAAACACCTTAAGTCTATCTGGATCAACAGCGCAAGGAAAATGGAATGTAGCGATCTATTAACCTTAAAAATCAGTAGATTGGGACTTAAATCCCTTTATAATTACGCTCGAAAAAAAGTAGAAAGGTGCTTGTTAATGGCTGTTTTAAACCGTCGAAAGAAACCAGTTTGTATTCAGGCTATGTGTGTTTTTCAGCCTCTAAAAGGTGACGATGAAACCTCTGAAATCTGTCCGATTACCCTGAGTATGAAACCTAGCCTTTTACAAGGGATTAAAAAGCTGGGGCTCTATTTGAATGGCTCCGACAGCAGCCGTTATCCGGGCTATGCGGCTAGTTACATTTATTTTCTAGAAAATCCTCTAGGCGTTATCTCCAAATCGCTTCCTTTTTTTTCTGTTCCTTTGGCTTTTGGCCGCATTTATTTCGGAGTGCTTGCTAAAAATAAAGAACAACGGAATATGGGGCTTAATTGCGAACAGAATCCGCTTGTCGTGCGTACGCGTAGCGGCGCTGTTTACCGTCTTGATTCTGCGAGCGACATTGTTATCGGGACGTATCCTCAGAAATCCCCCCATCGCGAGGCGCTTGTTTATGGGCCGAATGGCGGCGTTATTTCGGGCCTTGGCTTGAAATAAAGAAAGGGGGAATACGCCTTTACGCATTCCCCCTGATTCCTGAATCCTGACCCCTTGCTTAATCCGGGTCCCAGATTTCCTGCAACGACGGATAGATCGAAATCAGATATTCGGTCACCTTGTCGATCGGGCGGAACACGCCGATATAAGGAATCAGCTCTTCCGTGATGATCTGCTTTTCAATGTCTTCATCATTGATGGTGATGCGATCCCAGAACAAGTGATAGGTATTCCCCTGCCCTTTGAGTAAAATCGCCTGAATGGCCTTGCCGAAGGTTGGGTCATCCAACTGAACCAAAATATAAGGAACCTGATTGCCGTCCGTTTTGCGATCCCACGCAAAGCCGATGTCGCAGTGAAATACTTCGGCCCCGTTTTGCAGGATGATATATTCCGGATCGGACGGAAAACGGCGATAGGGATTAGCCTTAATGATGGCCTTGCACTGGAACCCAAGCGTCGCAATATGACCGACATATTCTCCGTCGATCAGTTCAAACAAACCGATACGGCGCATCATGGACTGACGCGAGCCGATGGGTTCATTGGCGGCTTTGATGCCGCGATTTTCTTTGACGTTCAAGAACTCAGCTGCCGAGATCAAGCTCATGTCACAAAACTCCTTTGCCTAGCAAATAGAGCACAGGACATTGTCTTGAATGGGAGCAAATCGAAGAATACTGCGCCGCGCACCTCGCTAACCCGTCCCGCTATTCGCGGGGAGTGCGACCGATGTCTGGCCCTTCAAAGACTCTCTTTGCCATCAACCAAGAACTCTCTCGATACCCTTTGAGAGAACATCCTCTGCTGCATACTACGTTCCCTGTCCCTCCCTCACGGGAAGGTAGAGCGGCAAAGCGTCGTTACATAAACCATTGGGGAACTTGTGAACTGTAGCAGTCCAACCGTCCTTGGGCCAGTGGTACGTGCGCTTCCGTACGCGCAACCTATCCATAACCCCCTGCCCATGCAAGAAAAAAATATACCCAAGGATTATTTTCTGGAAAAAGTGTTAACCATACAACATGATGCCCTTTTAGGCTGGAATATTTTGAGACAGCAAGGTCTTATCAATAAACCTTTGAGACACCGCGACAAGAGCCCCTTCAATCCCCTGAATCACTTGTGTTTTAGCTTGATTTGCAATGACGGAACAATCTGGGGCACCGCGAAGTCCATATTTTTGCTTTTGATCCAGAGTAATGGGAACGATTTCGTTTCCGATAAGAAGGTTAACCGGAGCCTCAACCTGCCCGCATAAAGCCAATCCAGCTAAGGCAAGCGCTTGGGTATTCCCTACAGATTCGGGTTTAACCACAGCGTTGACGCTATGAACCTTTCTGCGCCCCTGCTGTTCTTTGGTCGGAAGGTGCGTTAATTCGAAATATGGGGGCTGAATTTCTTCCGAATGGAGAGCAGTGGCGGCAAATCCGTAAGGATCGGCTGCATGCAAATTTCCTAGGAAGGTTTCTTCAAACGTTTTGTTGGGCCGCGCATAGTTGAAACGAATTTCTATGCGGCTAAAAAAAGAAAAAATAGACATAAGGGCTTCCTATAAAAGTATCGAGTTCGTAACGAGACTTTTCATAGGACATAGTTTAAGAAACGACAAGAAATCTTTTCTCCTTGCCCTACCCCTCGTTTTGTTGGAATCTCCAGTCAGCATCCGTTAGGCCTATCCTAACACTAACAGCGCTTAATTCGACGCAAAATCCTCAAAGGGAACCGTCATGCCAGCGAAGGCTGGCATCCCATTTCCTTTTATTACAACATTAAGGTCAGTTCATAACTGCGTTAAGGTAAACGACTATGGATACGACAGGTCAGATTCTTTCCGGTCTTTTCGGCATTGCGATGGTGATTTTGCTCGCGCCGCGCATTTTTGCTCTGAACCAAGGCGTAGCCCTGCGCAATATCGCGCTGTGGGTCGCGATTTTTCTGGGGCTGGCCGTGGCCTATCATGTAATTGGACCGGGTAAAAACATGCCGGTTTCCGCCTCAATACAGTCCGAGCAAGGCTCGACCGCCACGCCCCCTGCCGATGATGCGCCCTTACCCTCCATGGAAATTAACGAAGAAAACGGCTTTTCCCCACCTCAGGGGGATTAAAGCAAAAACTCGCCTTTACTCATTGTGATAGCGGACCCGCCGAGTTCAAGCTCATAGGAATCAGGCGTTTTTCGGCCTTTAACATAGATAACCGAGGGCCTGTCTTCGATATGCCCCTGCTCGGCCAGCATCTCGGACTCGTTCGATTTGAAGAAACCGTTTTTCATCAAATACGCCAAAAGCGCGCTGTTCCCGACGCCACACGCCGGGTCTTCCATGCCCTCGCGCGGGCAGATGTTGCGCGTGTGAAGGGTAAGCGACGGATCGTAGGTTTCGGAACAAAAAATCTGAGCTTCGGATGCCTGCATGGACGTACAAAGCTTTTTCAGCGGCCCGATATTTCTTCGAACTTTCATAAGGGAGGCAAGGTCCTTAACACCAAAGATAATATGTCCTAATCCGGTATCAACGGATTCGACCGGATACGCCTCAAGCAAATCCCCTTCCTCTAAAGAAAAGACCTCGGCCACGCCCGCTTTGTCCTCGTAAATGCCGTAAAATTGAGGCTGCTCTTGCTGCATGACGACGCGGATTTGTTGCCCGGTCCGTTCCAGTTTGATTTCCTGAATGCCTTTTGGTGTGTGCTGGCGAAAAACGCTGCGGGCTTCATTGGGAAGAAAGCCTTGGGTTGCCAAGATGTGCCATGCCGCGATGGTCGGATGCCCTGCAAGCGGCAATTCCTTTTCCGGCGTAAAGTAACGGACTTCGAAATCCACACCTTCCGTTTGAGGGGAAGAGACAAAGACCGTTTCAACCAAATTGAGCTGTTTGGCAATCGCCTGCATCTGCGAGGTCGTCAGTTCGTCGGCGCAAGGAAACACCCCCGCCGGATTGCCTGCGAAAGGCCTCGGCGCAAAAGCATTCGCAACAAAATAGGGTGTTGACTTACGCATTGCCCCTCCTAGCATTTCTATGAAACTATCTTATCACTAAAACAAAAACCCCGCTACCTTTCGGCAGCGGGGCTTTGTTGATTTCTCAACCTATCGTTGAGCTATTAGCCAATGGCGTGAAGAATTGCCAACAGCAAGATAGCAACGATGTTGATGATCTTAATCATCGGGTTGATGGCCGGACCGGCGGTATCCTTGTACGGATCGCCGACGGTGTCGCCCGTGACGGCTGCTTTATG
>JBFWLD010000047.1:0-11351 GCA_050252315.1 Bdellovibrionales bacterium | reverse complement strand
CCCTCTTTATAAATCAACACCGTTGGGCAGAATCACCCGCCTCGCCTACCCCACCTTTTCCGCCATTTTTAAGGGGTCTGCCCAACACATAAACCTAAACATTATCCGGCTCTTATATTGGCAAGGAAGCCATCAACCTCTTTGCGCAATACATCTGCATTTTGGGCAAGCTCACTTGCCGTGGTGAGAACCTGTTCAGCTGCAACGCCCGTTTGTGTGGCGGCTTCGGTAACAGAAACAACATTGGTTGAGACTTCACGGGTTCCTTGTGACGCTTGCTGGACATTGTTGGATATTTCTTTCGTCGCTGCGCCTTGCTCCTCGACCGCAGCCGCAATACTGGAAGAGATGTCTTTCACCTGATTGATGATTTGAGAGATTGAGTTGATTGCTTGTACCGCGTTGTTTGTTTCTGTTTGCACAGCTGAGATTTGAGCTGCAATTTCTTCTGTGGCCTTTGCAGTTTGGTTTGCAAGCCCCTTAACCTCGCTTGCTACAACGGCAAAACCTTTTCCTGCATCACCAGCACGAGCAGCCTCGATGGTGGCATTAAGTGCCAGAAGATTTGTTTGCGACGCGATTGTGTTGATAAGCTCAACAACTTCTCCAATTTTAGCTGAAGCTGCTGCAAGTTTTCCGACCGTTTGTGCCGTGCTATTACTCGTCTCTGCCGCTTTATCAGCAATTTGAGCGGCTTCGGCAACGCGGCTACTTATTTCTCCGATTGAGGCCGATAGTTCTTCTGTCGCAGCGGCAACCGTTTCAACATTGGCATTGGCTTGGGTCGAGGCCGCCGCTACAGAGGCGGCTTGTGAACTTGTTTCTTGCGCAATTTGGGACATACTCTTTGCAGTCGATTGCATTTCGGTCGAAGATGCCGCTACCCCCTTGACGACGCCCAGAACGCTTGATTCAAACTTATCTGCCATATCAAGCATGGCTTGACGTCTTTCCTTGGCTGCATGGACTGCGGCTTCTTCATGTTCACGACGGAGTTGTTCGACTTGAAGAGCGTTTTCTTTAAATACTTGAAGGGCTTGAGCCATCTCGCCCACTTCATCTTGGCGGTCTCTTGCTGGCACCTCAAGAGTGAGATCGCCTGCCGCAATTCGGCTCATTGCCTGTGTCATGCCACGCACGGGCGTCACAATGCTGCGAGAGGTCAGCAACAGCATAACGACACCCAAAAGAACGGAAGCAATACAGGCACCAATTGACAAATTCTTTAGAGATGTGAGCGCAGCCAGACCTTGGTCAACTCTGCTTTTTCCGTTTCTCTTATATCCCTGAACAAGGTCAACAATAACATTGTCTGTTTTTGCTGCATTTTCTCCTATCGCTTTAAGAAAGAAAGCTGTGTCGGATGATCCCGTATTAGGCTCTTTTGATGCCCAGAGTTTTTCAACCAACTTTGAATAGTCATCGACTAAAGTTCGAAGCACGAGGACGCTTTCCTTCAATTTAGCGTCCTTGGTGGTCTCGGTTTGCTTTTCTATCTTCATCATAACATCTTGGATCCCTTTTGATGCCATGGCTTTATACTTTCCATCCTCGGCATGTAGTTCTTTCCAAAGACGCGCGCGAGTTCGGTATAAATCCGCTCGAATTTCCTCGATGCGTGTTGCATTATCTCCAGCCCTTATGACGCCAGAAAATAGGGTTTCTAAGTCACCCTCTTTTAGTAAAAAAGAACCGCTGATAAAAAGTGCGACTAAGGTGAGCGCAAAAAAACCAATGGCTAACCGAACGGCAATTTTGAAGCGTGACATCATGTGATTTTTCCCAAAGTTGATTAATCGTTTGGCTGTCAGAGAATGGCTGATCGAAGGTGAAAGAATCAGCTACGTTAACCATATTATACAGGGGGGGGGGGTAGCCAAGCCCAAATTGCGCCTTTTCCCCTCGTCAAGCACAACGGCACAAATAACGCTGCGCGGCGGCCTGAGCCGCGTTCAAGCTGTACCTTGCAGGGGTGTTGCCATAGGCAACAGGGGTCGGCAAAGACCCCCTCTAGCAAAAACCAGCCAATTGTGCAAAAGTGTCAATTACAGGTCAGGGTGGCTCACGACGCGCCCTCACGGCTGGCGGCGGGAGCCGCCTTCCCCCTATACCGAGCAATGAGAGAAACAATGGCTAAAATTAGCGAAATGGATGAAAAGCAACTTGTCGCGTTTCTTGACAAGGTTTTTTTCAAATATAAGGGCGCAACCAATGACATTGAAGGCGCTATCGGCGCCCTCATGATTGGGAGACATTTGGGATGGAAACCCCTTTTTTTGATGCACGACAAGAAAAAGATCAAGAAATACGAGCAAATCTTAGGTGTTGAGTTTCGTGATGCACTTGATGAAACAGGAAAGAGAGCCGACAAATCAATTGCTTGGAAGCTGGTAAAGAATGTGTCCAACTTCTGGAAAGCTGTAACCGGAAACATCCCGAATGTGCGGTCAGGCGAGATTTCTTAGGAGATGATACTTTTGCACAATTAATTGTGCTTGACGCTCAATTGCTAACTCTGGTAATGATCCACCTGTGAAACAACTTTACAGGGGGATTTGGCTATGATTGACGATGCAAAGAACGAACAGACGACAGCCGCGATGCCTTCGTGTGGCAGCGGCGGGAGCCGCGAACACGAAGGTGGAGCGGCTGAGATGGGTGCGACGCCGTTTAACAAAGCACCCTCTGTCCCCATCATAAAGGTTTTAAGATATGGGATAGACAGCCTCTTCCTTTCCTTCCAAGGAAGGTTATTCAAGGAACGTGAAGCACAACTTGCAGACTTAAAAAAGTTCGCACAATCCGACAATCCTTCACAAAGAGCGGATGCCCAACTTGAAATTGGCGAGCATCTCTTTGAAGTGAAAGACAAGGGAAGTCGTGCTTTTTCCTACTGCCTAGCTGACAAGGGCTTTTTTATAAAACTTAACAAGAGCCGACAAATTCGCCGCAAGGAGGCGGAAGAGCTTCTTGAACGCGGTTATGTTCCATCTTCACAAAAGACCCTGCCTTTTGCCTCGGTTCAAATATCCAGTGAATATTTAACAGCAGTGGGGCCGCTTGCCGCTATGGAAGAGTTACGCGGTATTCTCTCTGAATTGGGTTTGGTGGATAGCGAAAAAGTTAGCCGCGCTGATTTATTCGTGGATTTCACAACTGATTTTGATTTTTCTTATCTCCAATCCAATGACTTCGTCACTAACTGCAAGTCCTTTCACCGTTTTGAAGAGAAGCCCCATTTCTCCGGCGTGTCTATGGGCATGGGCGGAAACATCGGCTTTCGGCAATATAACAAAATATTGGAAATGAAGCTTCGTCCTCGCGACTATCTTCTTCCTCTATGGCTGGCCGCTGGATGGCAAGAAGGCGAAATTGTCTGGCGCGGTGAGTTTGAAGTTAAACGCGAAGCTCTGAAATATATGCACACGGGCGAGCGCAGAGAAGGAATGAAGCCTTCCGGTATAAATACTGTTGAACAGCTTGTTCAATCATTGTCAGGTCTTTGGGGCTATCTCACACAAGAATGGGTGCGAATGGTTGTCCCCAATCCAGACGACACACACAGGGAAAGATGGGAAACGCTTCCTGTTTGGCAGAAACTTCAATCTGCTTTTGATGAAATCCCTCACTTCCCTGTTGCACGTCAATCCTTTGATTTCTCGCGCCCTGCAAGTGATGAGTGGATTTTCAGGAATGGTTTTGCTGGCTTGACTTCCTTTATGGCGCGTGAAGGCATTGACGATCTAGAAACGGCCTTAGAAGAAATGACCGAGCAAGCCGATTTATACCTTTCCAAAGGAGCACCTCCAAAAAACAAAGGCGCATTGACCGACTTGCGCAATCGCCTCAACGAAAAAGTTTTGGAAAAGCGCAAGAAGTTCAACAAATTTGTTTCTGGCAAGCTCACACGCACTTACACACGCGAGGATTTTGAAGGGGAAATTGTCAATGACTAGGCGTGTCCTTCCCCTGCCCGAAAGCCGGATATGGAATGCCAAGCAAGTGGCGGCCTTCCTTGGGCACAGCGAGCAATGGTTTTATGCAAACCGTAAAACCCTTGAGCTTTACAAATTTCCCAAGCGTAGCGACCTTATGGGCGGATGGGACAGCCAAGCTATTACGCGCTGGCTTGATGAGAAATCAGAGATTGCAAAGCCCGTTTTTGACACGCCCGATATTCAAAACAGAATTTTAGAAAATTTGAAAAGCTATGGTCAAGGTTGCGTTTCCGTTTGTTGAAAAGAACATAAGCAAGGGGCGGGTTTATCTCCGCTATCGCCGCAACGGGCGGCGTGTGTCCTTGCCCAATGATCCGACCAGCAAAGAATTTTATGAAGCATATCACCGCGTCCATTCCAGTTTTGAGGATAGCGGCAAGCACTCTCCTGCTGCCGATAGCGTCACGGTCATTATTGACGCTTTCAAAAAGAGTTCTGATTTTTTGGATTTGTCGCGCTCAACGCAAGCCAACTATAAAACGCATTTGAAGATTATAGACGAATGTTTAGGCAATGAACCCATTCAGGCAATCAATCGCCGGATTGTTCTGGCCTTCCGTGATATGATGCTGACCAAGCCGAATGATCCCGTTGATGAAAACGGCAATAAGCCTACCTATCCCGCTCGTGCCAACTATGCGGGTGAAGTTTTCCGCCGCATTCTCTCCTTCGCCTTTGATCGCGGCTATATCCCCTTTAATCCAGCCACTCGCCCAGGCAAAGTTAAAACAGGTTCCTATAAGCCGTGGACTGAAACGGATATTGCGGCCTTTCGTGAAATCGCCCCTCCCCATATTATTCTGGCTTTGGATATTGCCCTTCACACGGGGCAACGGCTCGGTGACATTTTGAATATGACGTGGAGCCAAATAACGGATGATGGTGGTGTTCGCCTCACACAAGGCAAGACAGGCGCGGAACTATGGGTTCCCCTACACCACAAGCTTGCTGCAACCCTTGCGGCGCATAAAACAGGCCACACCTCCACCCATATCGTCACCACGGCTGCGGGGAAGCCCTATAAGCCGGATCACTTCAAGCATGAGTGGAAACGGTGGGCGGATAAAGCGGGGATTCAAGGGCTTGTTTTTCACGGCCTACGCAAGACCGCCACGGGCAACCTTGCCGAGGCTGGCTGCACAAGTGAACAGATAAAAGCCATCACCGGACACAAAACAGACCGCATGGTCTCGCACTATGTGGCAGGGGCAAAGCAGAAGGAAAGAGCCAAAGCGGCTATGAAAAAGTTGGAAACTGCCCAACTCATCTCTGAGAAATTGCCCAACTCGGTAGGTTGGGAGGGGTAAAATGGAACCAACCTTTTGAAAAGATTGGTAGGCAGTGAGGGTTTCGAACCCCCGACCCTCTCGGTGTAAACGAGATGCTCTACCGCTGAGCTAACTGCCCGTACCGGGGCCTTTGTTAGCAAACTTTACGCACAAATACAGCGTTTTTTTTCGCATCCCGACAAAAAAAGGGGAAAGAAAAACCTTTCCCCTCTTTATAAAACCTAAAAAGCCCGAAACAGCGGTTATTTCTTGGCGCCGTTCACGGATTCCTTCAACTGCTTACCGGCGCGGAATTTAGGCATACGCGAAGCCTTAATCTCGATAACCTCGCCGGTACGAGGGTTACGCCCCTCGGAAGCGGCACGTTTAGAAACATAAAAGTTGCCGAAGCCGACGAGACGAACTTCCTCGCCCTTCGTCAAAGCGCCTTCAATGGTGTCCAGCACAGCGTCGATAATGGTGGAGACAGAAGCCTTGGACAAACTAAGTTTCTCCAACGACTTACTATCGGCGACTGCGGCAATAAATTCGTTCTTATTCACGAGAAGTCTCTCCTATTACGTTAGTGTACGGGCGGGGCGAACCCGAATCCCAGAAGCCATTAAAAGAAGAGTTTAGACCATTTCCGCCAAGGATGCGATAGCTGATTCATGTCTTTTAGATATAAGCTTTTGTTTTTACGTTAACATTAACAACAACCTCATCCCTTCGCCTTCCCAAGCCCCTCCTTAGTCGGATCGACAGGATTAGCCCCACGCCGCCATTCGAAATAAAGCTCAGCCTTACCCTCGCCCTTAGCGGGTAAAACCCCCAAAGGCTCCCCGGCCTGAACATTCTGGCCGAGTTCCGCATCAATACGAGCAAAGCCGGAAAGGAAGGAGTGATAGCCACCCTTGTGTTGAAGAATAATAATCTGGCCATAGCCTTTAAAGGGCCCGGCAAAAACGACGCGCCCGGACTGAGGCGCCACAATAGGGCTCCCATACCCGGCCATAAAAGTGACCCCCTCGCTGGCGACCCCGAAATCGTCTTTCTCGCCATATTCGCGAAGGATGCGCCCGGCGACAGGGCGCATCAACCCGGCGCGCATGGTTGGGATCTTGCCGATGGTTTCCTTGCCCAACGACTTGCCCCACGAAGGCGTACTGACTTTTTCCATCAGTTGGCGCAAATCCTTGGCTTCGTTGGAAAGGCTCTGCAACTGGCGCGCCAGTTCAGCCTTCTCCTCCGCCGTCTTGCGCAAAAAGCCCTGACGCGTTTTAACGAGCTTATCAAGCTTACCGCGTTGCCATTCCAGATTGCGGCGCGCGGTCTTCAAAAGCTTTTTCTGATCGGCAGTTTGCTTTTGCAGCTCTTCAAACTTCTCGATCTCACGGGCAATGATGGTCGTCTCCTCCTGCAACCGAGGCAAAAGGGACTTCAGCAAAATAGTCCGATGCACATGATCGTCGGGCGAGCTTTCATGCAAAAGAAAAAGCTCCGGCGGCACACGGCTCAACTCAAGCAAAGCGCTGGTCAGCATGCGCAAGCGGCGACGCGATTCCCCCAGAACGCCAGCACGCAAAGCCGTCTCTTTCTCAAGATCGGAAAATTTATCCTCAACGGTTTCTTGCTCGGCCTGTTTTTTCTGAAGCTCAGCGGTAGCCTCGATCAGCTTCTGGCGCAAATCGGCAAGCTCAGCCGTCGTCGCCTTTTCTTTTTGCTCCAACCCCTCGGCCTGCTTTTGACGCTCGGCCACTTTCTTTTCGATCCGCGCCAAATCCTGAGCCGTCGGCACATTCTCAGCCAAGGCGTACGGATAAGCTGAAAAAAGAAGAAAGGCGGATAAGGTACAAATTTTAAAAGATTTAAGCGCCGACAATCAGAGTCTCCCCATCCATTTCCGAAGGTTGAGCAAGCCCCATGATCGACAAAAGGGTCGGCGCAATATCGGCCAACCGGCCATCCTGTAACGAGCGCCCGTCAAACGCGCCATACAAAACCAAAGGCACCTTGGACAACGTGTGCGCGGTATGCGGCCCCTCGGTTTCTGGATTGAACATCCGCTCGCAATTGCCGTGATCCGCAGTAATCAGCGCGGCACCGCCAGCCTTGTCCAGCGCAGCCAGCACGCGAGCCAAACAGGAATCAACCGTCTCGACGGCACGAACCGCCGCGTGGATAGAGCCGGTATGCCCGACCATATCAGGATTAGCATAGTTCAAAACGATCAGGTCGAAAGTGCCGCTTTCGATGGCCGCGACAACCTTGTCGGTCACAGCAGCAGCAGACATCTCCGGCTGCAAATCATAGGTCGCTACCTTGGGCGAAGGCACAAGGATTCGCTCTTCACCGGCATAAGGCGCCTCACGCCCGCCATTAAAGAAAAAAGTCACATGCGGATATTTCTCCGTCTCGGCGATACGCAGTTGCTTCAACCCGGCCTTGGAAACGACTTCCCCCAGCCCATTGACAATAACCTTGGGTGGAAACAGCGTATCCATCACCTTATTATGCGCCTCGGAATATTCGACCATCCCAAGAGCCGCAGCAAAAGAAACAACCTTCCGCCGTTCAAACCCGTCAAAGTCCGGCATCAAAAGCGCGGACAAAATTTCGCGCGCGCGATCGGCCCGAAAATTAATAAACAGAACGCCGTCCCCGTCCTTCATGCCCACATAGCCATCCAAGGCCATAGGCAAGACAAACTCGTCATAGACCCCATCGACATAGCTGCTCTCGATCGCATCCACAGCATTGGTCACGCGTGCGCCATCAGCCTGAGTCAAAAGGTTATAGGCCTTCTCGACCCTGTCCCACCTCTTGTCGCGATCCATGGCATAATAACGCCCGCACAGGGTGGCAAGCCGCACGCCGTCCAGCGCCGCAAGCCCATCCTCAAGCCGCCCGATCTGCGCCGCCGCGCTTTGAGGCGGCACATCCCGCCCGTCAAGGAAGGCATGAACGGCAACCGGCACGCCAGCCTCAGACAAAAGCCGAGCCAACGCCACGATATGATCCTGATGGGAGTGCACGCCGCCGGGCGAAGCCAGCCCCATCATATGACAGGTCCCACCGCTAGCCCTCATCTTGGCGACAAAAGAAGCGAGGTGAGGATTAGAAGCCAACTCTCCAGAGGCAATCGCACGATCAATCAACGGCAAATCCTGATAAACCACACGCCCAGCCCCAAGGTTCATGTGCCCGACTTCGGAGTTCCCCATCTGCCCAGCAGGCAAACCGACATCCACTCCCGAAGCCTCCACCAAAGCATGGGGCCGTTGCTCCCACAGGCGATCCCAAGTCGGGGTATTGGCCATGCTGATGGCATTGTCCTGAGCCGCCTCGCGATAGCCGAAACCGTCAAGCACACACAGCATCACGGGGCGCGGACGAGAATAAGTATCAGACATCCAAAGAATCCTTCCTGCAAATCATGGGGCGGAGTCTACCCAAAAAAGGAACAAAACAAAACCCTCCAATCCGGCCCGCGCAGCCTTTTGCGAAGAGGCAAACCCGTCTTCGTTGCTGAAAAAGGATCTATTTTGAAAAAGGGACCAGATTCACGCGTTTAGGTCGTCGTCTAAGGACGCCAACCTAATCACGATCTGCTCTAGCGCGAACCCGGAATCCCATTTTGTTTTATTTTTGTTTTTGCTTTGATCGTTTTTGTTTTCTTAATCGCCTTTTCTTCCCACACCTCGACGTTTGTGCAGGCCCACCACCCGCCCCTTGCGGGAGGGTCGAAAGTGCCTTGGCACTTTCGGGGAGGGGTCATCTCCTCGCCCTCCCATTCCCTTACGGGAATGGGGCGCCTTTTCCTTTGGCGGAAAAGGCTTTGTTTTTTCACCGATCAGATTCACGCCGTTAGTCTGGCGGCTAAAGCCGCAAGCCTAACGACGACCTGATCGGTGATACGGATGCCCCGCATTAATCTGCTGAGCCCGATAAAGCTGTTCAATCAGCATAACACGAACCATCTTGTGAGGCCACGTCTTGCGCCCAAGCCCCAGCGTAAAATCGGCCCGCGCCCGCACCTCATCCGTCACGCCATCCGCCCCGCCAATCACAAAAACGAGTTCGCCAATGCCCTGATCCAGCCAAAAAGCCATCTTGTCAGCCAACTCACAACTAGAAAGATCCTTGCCCCGCTCATCCAGCAAAACGACCGTCGCCTTCAGCGGGATCGCCGCCAGAATAGCGTCTCCTTCCGCCTTTTGGGTAGGCGCAGCCAGCTCCCGTACGGTAAGACCGCCAACAAAACGCTTGGCATATTCCGCCGCCATCTCGCCATAAGCACCGCGTACTTTCCCGATAGCCACAAGGGTCAGCTTCATAGATCAAACCGCCGAAGGGTTCTGCGCCGACCAAATATCTTCAAGCTGGTAATAATCCCGAACTTCGGGGCGGAACAGATGAATGACCACATCCCCAGCATCGACCAAAACCCAGTCGCCCTGAGGCAAGCCCTCAACGCGCAGCTTCTTAATCCCCAGCTTAAAAAAGGCCTCGCGCAAATATTCAGCCAAAGCCCCCAACTGGCGAGCCGACCCGCCCGAGGCAATGATCGCATAATCGGCAATAGCGCTACGGCCCCGAAGATCGACACAGACAATATCCAGAGCCTTACGCTCGTCCAAAACCTTAAGCGCCGCCTCGCGAATCTGTTCAGGCAAACCGGTCTCTGCCTTGGCGGATTTCTTTCGGGAGCCTGTTGTCTTGGACGCGACTTTCTTCTGAGGCTTGGAAGCGGCTACCTTCTTGGCGGGTGGAGCCTTTTTGCTTTTTACCGTAACGGTCTTCTTTGTCTCTTTGTTCGTTTCTTTTTTAATAGCCATCAGGCTTCCCCTTATCAATCACAACACTATCCTTCAGCTATTTCAGCTTATCGACGGTAACACCCCCTATGGAATGATCCTCGTCCTTCATCTCAACAATCTGAATTTTAACCCACTCCGGCGGAATATCCAAAACCGTATAAACTGTCTTGGCAAGCGCTTCATGAAGAAGCCGCTTCTTTTCAGGACTATGACCGGACATAACATTAACCGTAATCCAAGGCATGTCTTGTTCCCCTTTTCCTTTTAACCGCCGGACTATGCATGAAAAAAACCCCGCCTGCAAGACAAGCGGGGTTTTTGATCAAAAGGCCAAGCTTATTTCTTCTTGGCAACTTTCTTCTTAGCCGCCGGCTTCTTGGCAACTGTCTTCTTAACGGCCTTCTTAGCAACCGTCTTCTTGGCGGCTGTCTTCTTGGCAACCGTCTTCTTAGCCGTTGTCTTCTTGGCTACGGTCTTCTTGGCGGCTGTTTTCTTAGCAACCGTCTTCTTAGCCGTTGTCTTCTTGGCTACGGTCTTCTTGGCGGCTGTCTTCTTAGCAACCGTCTTCTTGGCGGCTGTTTTCTTAGCCGTTGTCTTCTTAGCGGCTGTCTTCTTGGCAGCAGGTTTCTTTACAACCATTTTGATGACTCCTTCGTTAGATGAGTTGGTACCAGAAGTGAACTTACTCTGTTGACGTATCTGCGAAGCAGACACAGGGATCAACACATTATCCAAAACGACCCAGGCGGGAGGCTTGGAGACGACCACATCCTTGGCCGACGCTAAAGGCATCTTGGCTTTCGCGAATGTCGCTTCAGCCACTCCTCGTACGCGGGGGTCAGAATAACCTGATCTGAGAAAAACAGCAATCGGAACCTCACGAAAAATATCTTGCCACGACTTCCAAAAAGGGAGGGTCGCAAGGTTGTCTTGACCCATCATCCAAAGGAACTTTGCGCGCGGAAATTTTTGCTTCAAAGCACGCAAAGTGTCGATGGTAAAAACGGTATCAAGGCCACGTTCGATGTCGGTGACAACAATCTTGGGACACGGCTTAGCAAGACGTTTAGCGCCAGCGACCCGCGACTCTAAAAGTTGCATTTCGTCCCGTGTTTTCAAGGGATTTTGCGGCGACACGAGCCACCAAACCTGATCGAGTCCAAGACGTTCAAGTGCATACAAACTGATCGCCAAATGACCTTCGTGCGCGGGATTGAACGAGCCGCCGAGCAAGCCGATACGACCGCCCGAACGCGCGCATAAAA